>CAYLIL010000010.1:0-11795 GCA_964384045.1 uncultured Methanosarcinales archaeon | reverse complement strand
TTTAGATCTTGCTTGACCTTGACTATTTGGTTTACTTGCTTCTTTAAATCTAACATCAGGAACAAGCATTGCCCTGTCATAATCAAGGAAAACTTGTTTTAATGTTGGTTTGTATTCTACTAAAGCTTTTGAAATTGCAATTCTTACTGCATCTGATTGTGAAGAAAATCCTCCACCACGAACATTAACTTTTATATCAACTTCAGTGCTAATAGCACCAGATAATATTAAAGGTTCTTTAATTCTTAAAGAATAAATTTCAGGTTTGTAAAGTTCAATTGGCACATTATTAACCATTACTCTACCTTTTCCTTTTCTTAATGTAGCACGAGCAATTGCAGTTTTTCTCTTACCACTTACTTGTATTATATTAATTTTTTTAGTCATTCTTTTGCACCTAAAACTTTACATAAATCTTTAACTGTTATAAATTTTAAATATGGAATTTTTGAAACATTAAATTCTTCATAAGTTATTTGTTTTTCTTTAGCAAATTCTTCAGGAACACCAGCATAACATATTATTCTTTTAAGTGCTTCAGCACCCCTAGGATTTTTATATGGAAGCATTCCCCTTATTGTTCTTTTAACAAATCTGTCAGGCATTCTTGGTAAGAATGGACCTTTAGTATGAATACCCATAGTCATTCTTCTTTTGTAAGCCTTAATTATTGATTTTTTATCACCAGTAATAACTGTTTTTTCACAATTTACTATTTTTATACTTTCACCTAAAAGAGCAAGCTTTGCAACTTTAGCTGAAATTCTTCCAAGTATTAAATTATTAGCATTTATTACAATCATTTTAATTAACCTATTATTTTTATACCTTTTGCTTTAGGATTTTGTACCATTAATTCACGAATAGATAATACTTTACCACTTTTTAAGATCTTTACTTCAGCAGTTTCTGAAAAAGAATAAGCTGAAACAGTAAGTTTATGAGTTAATTCACCAGAACTTAATACTTTACCTGGAACAATAATAAGGTCACCATCTTTTGTAACTTTATTTAATTTAGAGATATTTACAACTCTTTTGTTCTTAGTAGGCTTTTCTAATTCAGTTGCTATCCTTTTCCATAGCTTAACCTTCTCAGTAATTGCAAGCTTCTTAAGTTCTCTTATTAATTCCTGTTGACCAGGGTTTTTTATTTTTTTCATTTTTGATATTTATATGTGGGAGACGTGGTTTGAACACGCGTAGGCACTAAGCCACAAGGCCCTCAACCTTGCCCGTTTGACCACTCCGGCACTCCCACAAAGAGTGAAACGAAGGGTATAATGATTATTTTTTGATTATTTTTTGGAAAAGCTTTAATTCTTTTTCATATTCTTCAATAGCTTTCTCAATTATTAACATAGGTTTTAATTGACCCCAAGATTCAAGAGTGAATATATAATCAGTATCACTATAATCAATAGTAAAACCATTTTCTTCTAAATCTTGTTCTAATGAAGTATTATATTTTAAATAATTAGTAACATTAACTTTGCTTCCAGTAATTGAAATTATTTTATTATTTTTCTTAACAATTTCTTTATTTGCATTCTTACCTGCAACAATAATCGGAACACCTTTATAACTTGCAAGACCGGGTGACCATTTCATATGTTTATTACCCCTACCTAAAATCGCAACTGCTTCAAGCTCAATTTTTTGGCTATCTAACAATTTTATAATTTGTGTTTCTGGATAAACCGGAATAACTTTTGGATCAGTTGATTTAATTTCACTTGCATAAACAGTTTTTGGACCTTTAGCTTTTAATGTTAATTTTAATTGACATTTAGCACAACCTGCACCTTCACATGAACATTCATTAGGTAATGAATAAGATTTAAGGTCAGTCTTTAAAGGAAGTAATCCTAATCTTAAAGCAAGCATTTCATCATATAATATTGAATCATTCTGTCTAAACTCAACATCTTCAATTGCCATAGTTGGAACTTGAGCAATAATTAATCTTCTAATAGTATTAATATAAGATGGAGTTACTCCTTCAATCAAGAATATTAACTTGTTTTTTGATTTATTAAGAATTGTAACTTTCATTATGGTCTCCTACCTCTTCTTCCGCCTTTCTTTCGGCATCCACCATGAGGAATAGGTGTTACGTCTTCAATAAAACCAATTCTCATGCCCATTCTAGATAAAGCTCTGATTGCAGCTTGTGCACCTGGACCAGGACTGTTAGGGCCGTTATGTCCACCTGGAGCTCTAATTTTAATGTGTAAACCATTAATTCCTTTTTCTCTAGCTAACTCAGATATTTTCTTAGCTGCATTCATTGCAGCAGTTGGACTAGATTCTAATCTATCTGCTTTAACAACTTGTCCACCTGAAACTCTAGCAAGAGATTCGGATCCAGTTATGTCAGTAATATGAATTATAGTATTATTATATGAAGATAAAATATGACAAATCCCCCACCTTACGTTGAAGTTTTTTCTTTCAGTTCTTTGCATTGGTTTTTTGATAGCCATTTATCACACCTTCTTAGTTGATTCTTCCTTAGGTTTATCTTCCTTAGGTTTTTCTACAATCTTAGGAGCATCTTTCTTTACTTCAGAAGATTTTTCTTCTTTAGGAGTTTCAACTTTTTTCTCCTCTTTTTTAGGAACTTCTTTTTTTTCTACAGTTGGTTTAGACTCAACTTTTTTCACTTCTTTAGGAATATCAACTTTCTTTTCTTTAGTTTTTTCTTCAGTTTTTTTTACTTCTTTTATATTAGTTTTAGGGACATCAACTTTTTTTGTAGCTTTTTTAGCTTCAATAACCATTTCAGATTTCTTTTTTTCATCTGGTTTTGGTCTTTCTGGATGATCAACACTATATATACTTGAAGAAGTAGTAAAATTAACTAATGGTTCTTCTTTAATTGGAACAAGATATCTAGGTGAAGTAATTTTTCTATCACCAACAAGTATGTGGCAATGTGTAATAAATTGTCTTGCTTGTTTTGGTGATCTAGCTAACATTTTCTTACATACAATAACTTGTAACATTCTATCAAGAACATCTTTTATTTGTAATGAAAATATTGCATCAAAAGTTTCATTACCTGGTTTAATAAGACCATATGATTTTAATTTATCCATCATTTGCTGTCTTTCAAGATCAGCTTGTGAACCCTGCATTGCAATAAGTTTTTTAGCTTGATCCTTATATTTTTTTAAGAATGATGTAAATTTCCAGATCTCTTTTTTATTTTTAAGACCATACTCTTTTAATAATTTTATTTCTTCAACAATTCTAGTTTTCTGCCAAGGGTGAACAGGCGTTTCATACTTTTTTCTATGTTTTCTTGGATCTCCCATTTTACTTCCTAATTACTCCCTTTTTCTTTAAACCAGCAATTGCTTTACCTTTATTTCTTCTAAAATTAGATTTAGTTCTTTGTCCTCTAGAAGGTAATCTAGACATATGTCTAACTCCTCTGTAAGACTTCATTTTCTTCATTTCTTTTAAGTCACTATCATGAGTAAATATTAAACTAGAACCGATTAAATGTTTATCTTCACCAGTTATTGGATCTTTTCTTCTATTTAGAATCCAAGTAGGCGCATTAGGTTGTAATAATTCTTTTTCTATTGATTTTATTTCAGCATCAGATAATTCGCCAGCTTTTTTATTAGCATCAACACCTGCATTCATGCAAGTCATATTTGCGTACATTATGCCAACACCTTTAATTTTCTTTAGAGCAAAAAGTATAGCTTTTCCTCCTTTCAAATCAGTGTTTGCAATCCTTACTAAGTGTTTGAATTCTGCCATTTTTATTATTTAACCTTTAATTAATATGAATTTAACATAAATTTTAACCAAGAATTAGCAATTACAACCCTATAATCGCTTGCACTCGGGCTAAACTTTAATAAATTGAGTGAACGCTGATTTCTTTATAAATGTTTTTATTCATCTTATTCATCAACTATATAAATGAAATAGAGTTCTTTTGTTGTATGCAAGATACATTTAAGGAATACCTAAATGAAATTATTGAATATATTAAAGAAGAAAAACCAGATAAAGTTACGTTAAGCAAGAAGAAAATTAAGTTATGCAGTAAATATCATCTTAAACATATGCCTAATGATATTAAAATATTAATGTCTGCACCATCTAAAGAAGTTAAACATATTGAGCAATTTCTTTCTATTAAACCAGTTAGAACTATTTCTGGAGTGAGTGTTGTTGCAATCATGACTAAACCGTTAAAATGCCCTGGAACTTGTATTTATTGTCCAGGAGGAGTTAATAGCTTCTATGGTGATACTCCTAAATCTTATACAGGGCAAGAGCCTGCTGCTAGACGAGCTGCGAGAAATCATTTTGATTCTTATTTACAAATCTTTAATAGATTAGAACATTATATTGTTTCAGGTCATGCTCCTGATAAAGTTGAGTTGATTGTCATGGGTGCAACTTTTCCTGCATTTGACAAAGATTATCAAGAAGAGTTTATTTATTACGCCTTCAAAGCGATGAATGATTTTTCAGAATTATTTTATTTTAAGAATGGAAAATTAAACTTTAATAAGTTTAAGAAATTCTTTGAGTTACCTGCAGTTATGAATGATTCAGCGAGAACAGATAGACTTCATAAAAAGCTATTAGAATTAAAAAAGAAAAACAAACATTCTCTTAAAAAAGAACAAGAAATAAATAAATCAACAAAAATTAGGTGTGTTGGATTAACAATTGAAACACGACCAGATTATGCTAATAGAAAAACTGCAAATGATCTTCTAAATTTTGGAACAACAAGAATTGAATTAGGAATTCAATCTGTTTATGAGGATGTTCTTAAAAATGTTAAAAGAGGCCACACAGTCAAACAGAGTATTGAATCAATTTCTATTCTCAGAGATTTAGGTTTTAAATTAAATTTTCATATGATGCCTGGACTTCCAGGAGTTGATACTAAAAGAGATTTAGAAGGATTAAAGAAATTATTTTCAAGTCAAGATTTTAGACCAGATATGTTAAAGATTTATCCTTGTATGGTTATGCCTGGAACAGAACTCTATAAATTATATCAAAATAAAAAGTTTAAACCACTAACAACCAAAAAAGCTGCAATCCTTATTGCTAACTTTAAGAAGTTTGTTCCAAAATATGTTAGGATTATGAGAGTGCAGAGAGACATTCCTAGCAACTTAGTGAGTGCAGGAGTTGATAAAACAAACTTAAGACAATATGTTGAGGTAGAATTAAAAAAGAAAAGAATAAAGTGCAATTGCATTAGATGCAGAGAAATTAAATCACAAAAGATTACTAATCCTGAATTAAATATTATAAAATATGAAGCTAACAATGGAACTGAATTCTTTATTTCTATCGAGGATAATGATAAGATAGTTGGTTTTTGCAGATTAAGATTTCCTGCAAAACAATTAAGAAAAGAATTTACAAAAACAACTGCAATCATCCGAGAACTTCATATTTATGGTGAAACAACTTCTCTTGGTAAAAAAGGAGATGTTCAACATTCTGGCTTTGGAAAAATATTATTAAAAACAGCAGAAGAAATATGTAAAGAAAATAATTATAATAAACTTCTTGTTATTAGTGGAATTGGTGTGAGAGGATATTATTCTAAATTTAAATATAATTTAGAAGGACCTTATATGAGTAAGAAGTTTTAAATTTTACTCTGCATATTCAAACTATGTTTAACATCATTAGATAAAGATTCTAGCTTCCCTGCAAGGGCACCAATTTCTTTCATTGCAAACTCATTTTTTCTAACTGCAAACAATAAATTACCCAACCACTTATATAAATTTGTAACCCAATTATGTTTTGATTTAACTGTAAATAAATCTTTATGATCAGCAATCACAACACCATTAATTTCTACAAGAACTTTCCCATTACCAATTAACTCTTTCTTACCATTAACTTGAACTTGTCTTTCAAAATAGTTTTCAGCAATAATCTTAACATTAACTTGATGTTTGTAATACTCAGTTATTTTTAGATCACCATACAGCTTTATTTCAATTAATCTTTTTCCATCACTTATTTTATCTTTGTATTTGTTTTCACAAAGTTTAAGCCTATTTGCTTTAAACCATTTATTTATTGCACTGTATAGCTTATTGAATAAGAAGTCACCCTTATATCTAACTAATAATGGGCTTGAACTATAAACTACTGCTTCAACCTTTGCCATAAAGTTATTTTAGAGAATTCTATATATAAATGTTTTTGTTAGATTTGGATTTAGAAGTTTATTATTAATTATTTAGTAATTTGTCAATTGCATCAAAGAAAATATTATCATTAGCCTCAAGATCTAGAAAATACACATCAGGTATAGCTTTCAAAGCTTTTAATCTACTATTAACACTATTATTTGAACCAGTATAAACAGCTGTTTTACTTAAGTTACAATTTTTAAAATATATTGCATCCCACATTAAAATAGAAACATTAGGAAACTTTTCTTTTGTTTTTCTAACTAAATCAAGAGTATCATAGCTTTCATGTTCATAATTAAATAATTCAGTAATAAGTATTTGCAACGTACTATCTTTCCCCAAATTATCTACAAACTCAATTCCTCCCTTAGGGCCAAATACATGTTTAAACTTATAGTTAGAATTTTTAGTAGCTTTGGATTCAAGCTCCTCTAATGCTGCCACAATCCAAACTTTTTCTGAATATCTCCATAAAATACTAACTTCTTCTGGTTTATACAAATCTTTAGGAAGATTATTATCTGTCATAATAAATAGAAAAGCAAAATAGTATTTAATACTTTCTATTTTTTAACTAATATTAAGTTTTGATATAACTTATTTAATACTCTTTCTGTGCAAGCTTTAGCATCCTTCTTAGGTGCAACTTGATTAAAAGTATTATACAAATAGTCAGAAATGTCATCTTGATCAGTCTGCTCATATTTAGCAAAAAAATGAGTAGTTATATTGTTATCTTTTTTATAAGTTGTAGTAGTGTTAGTTGATGCAATCTTCTTTTGCATGAAAAATATTCCATTCTTAAGCTTAAATTCAGCTAGATTATCAGGTTGAAGTGAAATAGTGTTTGAATCCCTACCAGGAATTCTAGAATTATATATTTGCTTAATATATGCACCACCTTTAAGGTAAGCTAATCCTATTTCTTTACCAAGAACATTGAAAGATGTAGAATATTCAGATACTTTTAAACCAATAGATTTAATATCATTAACTATAACTTTACAAGACTTCTTAGGAGTTATAAAACTAGTAATAAGCAAACCCTTTGTAAAATACATTCCTGCAAGAAACTCACTATCTTCATTAAAATTATTCATATTGCAAAGAAATGCTAATTTACTTATAAGTCTTCTTGTTATTGTTATTTGTTAGTAGTGATTGAGTGCAGTTAGAGAATTCCCTACAACAACTCTCTCTTAAGAATCTTATGCGCACGATTAAGTAATTTAAATTGTTCTGTGTCACCTGTAGCCATATCAGGATGTGCTTTTTTAGCTAATTCTTTATATCTCTTATTAATAAGATCTAAATCTAAACAATCTTCATCAACTCCTAAGAATCTTCGCGCTTCTTTTCTTTCTTCTTCAACTTCAGAGGATTCAGAAAAATCAAAAATAAACTGCTCAATTGTTTTTTCACCCAAAAGAATTTGTGTTACTTCAAACTCAATAATTTTAGAAACTACAAATAAGTTTTCAGCATAATTATTACCTGCACTATAACTATAGTGTAAATGATATCCGTCAAGATACCAAGTAGCTGCAGCAGGGATTTTCTTCATTGCAGAAAGTTCAAGCTCCATAAAAATATCATTTTCAGTAACTCCAATCGAACGTAAAGTGTTTATAATATTATTATAAAATTTCTGCGATCTTCTTGAAAATGAATTTTTAATTACTAATGCATTAAATACAAATCCTTTTATTGTTAGTATAGCCATTTTAGTTTTAAATAAATTTAAACCTCAGAGGATTCCGTAGCGAAGCTAGACACCATAAATCAAAGATTTCTGACTGTGTTCAAATCACCAAGAATAAATATGAGACCTCAGGGATTTGTGCTCAACAATTCTTACAGAATTCTTGGCACCAAAGGAACTACGTTCAAATCTAAGAAACCAAATAAAAGATATCTCTTTCAGAGATATCTTAACTTAGTATGGGACCTCAGGGATTTGAACCCTGGACATCTACGTCTTCAGCGTAGCGCTCTCCCAGTCTGAGCTAAGGTCCCAAGTTTGAGTGTAATTATAAAAAAATTAAAAATTAATTTTTTTCCATGTAAGCACATTTACCACAAGTCCATCTGTCCTTGTGTTTAGCCATAAAAATTCCACCACCGCACTTAGGACATGTCTTATTTTTAGAGGTAATTTTATCTCCCTCAACTTTGTAAGCTTTATGAAGTCTATAAGCAGGTTTTTTTACTTTTTCTTTTGCTTTTTTATCTTTGCTTTTTGCCATTATGATTCACCTATAATTATTCTTTCTTCTCCTCAACAGGAGCTTCTACTTTCTTTTCTTCTTTAGGAGCTTCTTCCTTTTTAGGAACTTCAGCAGGTTTTTCTTCAACCTTTTTAGGTTCTTCTTTAGGAGCTTCTGCGGGTTTTTCTTCTGCTTTTTTCTCTTCTTTCTTTTCAGCAACCTTTATTTCATTTCTTTTAATTAAATGTTTTGGCTCTAACTTATTCTTAATATCTAAACTTGAATAAATGTGTGCTTCAAAAGTTGCATTAGTTGAACCAAAAATTGATTTAATTTCTTTTACAATTATAAGAGTTTTATCAACTTTTAATTTTTTAGCAATTGCTTCTAAAACTTGCATTCTTGAAGGAACTGATTTTTCAGAGAAGTTTAATTCTCCTTTAATCATTTTTCTATCAAGTAATTTTTGTTCTTCTTCGATTGTTATTTTAAATTCCATTATTATAACCTCAGTTTGATTTTATAGCATATTCACCTTTTACAGTTATGCCTATTTTTTTTGCTATGAATGATTTATTAGCATCCAATACATTTATTTGACCTTGAAAATTTGTTGCAAAAGAATTTTTCTTACATAGAGGACAAGAGTCTCCTTGAACGATTATTTTACATGATCTACATACTTTCTTTTTCATTTTATTAACACCTTATTTTTTCTTTGCTTTTTTTGGATTATTCAAATCTTCTTGAATCCAATCAGCTTTACCAAGACCTTCTTGTCTCATTGTTATTCCAATTTTTGGATTGTTAACATCTTTGTATGAAACAGCAATTATTTTACCATTACATTCATCATTAATTTTTAATGATCTATTAGTTTCTTTTCCTTGTAATTGTTTATCTTTTGAAAAACTAACATAGTCATTAATTGTTTGTCCTATGTGAATCATTCCTTCCATTGGACCTAAACTTAGGAATGCACCAAAGTCAGTTATATCTTTTATTTTACCAGTAATTATTTCTTGTAATTCTGGTTGGAAAGTTAATAAAGTAAATTCCGTTTCAAAATATGTTGCACCATCTTCAGGAATAATTATTCCATCTTTAACACTATCAACACATGTTACATCTATAACAATACCCATAGTTTTTGAAATAAAACCAGAATATATATTTTTTATGGCTTTAGTAATCGATTCAACTATATCTTCACCATATAATGTTGGAGGAAGTCGAACATGATCCTTAACCTTTATTTTATAATACATTTTTTCACCTTGGCCTACTTTAGAAGCAAAATTTTCTTTTTTTGCCTCAAAGTAAAGATCTGTATTTTAGAAGACAGAGCTCTACTTATTAATTCTTTATCCTGAGTAGCAATTGCAGCAGAATAACCCTCTTGTTTGAACTCAAGAGCCTTCTTTAGTATTGCATCATCAGTATGCTCGTTGGAACAATGTTCTATTTTTAAGTTTTTTTGTTTTAAAAGGGCTAATGCAAGCTTTGCAGCTTCCCTATCCTTAAGATTTAGCTCTTTACTAGCAATTAATATTTCTAACTCTTCAACCACTAAATTAAGTGTAATCAACTCAACAGAGTCATTAGCTGCACTCACAATACCTTCAAATACATCAACATTCAGAGTTGATGGTATTAATAAGAAGTTTGTATCTATAATTACTTTTAAAACCATATATTATAGTATTCAACTTTGTTTTATAAAGGTATTCAAGAACTATAAGAATCATGATATATGAATTTATCTGCATTAAAAAATCTAGACATATCACTATTATTTATTAGGGCTCTTTTAACCACATTTTTAGGTGCTAAAACATATTTTTTAGAAGTAATATTATTATAAGGTATTGAAGTCATATTTAATAAATCTCCATTTTCATTATAAACAATTGCCAAAAATATTTCACCCTTTCCTACAATGCCCCATTCATCAACAATAACTAGAAGGCCAGTAGATTTAGCACTTTTAAAGTGCTGACTTCTTGCTAAAACAGTATTTATTTCCCAACTAATGTCTGAATTCATAAAATAATAAAAATTAACAGAACTTATTAAATCTTTCTATATACAAACATAAATATTTATAAACAAAACATTTCTTCTTTGCAATATGAAAGCAACAATAGTTAATTTCAGACGAAATAGACATACTACCTCCAGTAATCACATGATTATTGCTGTAGAAGGTGTAGACTCAAAAGATAAAGCAGAAAAACTTGTTGGAAAAACAATTTCCTATAATACAGGAAAAAGGAACATTAATGGCAAGATTGCTTCAACTCATGGCAATAGTGGTGCAGTTAGAGCAATTTTTGAAACAGGAATGCCAGGACAAAGTTTAGGAAAACAAGTTACAATCAACTGATTCTACATCAAATGGTAAAGAAACCTGAAATCTTAACAATAAATATTGGAAAAAATGGTCTTACAGAGACGGTAATATCTGAAATTAAAGATATTATAAGAAAATATAAGACTGCAAAAGTTAAATTTCTACCAAGTGCTCCTGAAAGAGAAGATATTAAATTAGCTTTAGAAAAAATTGCTAATTCTTGCAAAGTAAAAATAACTAAAAAAGTTGGATTTATTGCAGTTTTAAAGATAGAGTAAACTATATATCAAAAACCAATTCATTCTAAAAAGTAACTAAAAACCTAGATAAATAGCAATAAACCCTGCTCAGTAGCAAAACATTTAAATACTACTTACCACAATGAAATTTATAAATATACAATTACTTATATTTACATAGGAGGTCCTAGCTGAAAATGAAAAAAATATTATCCTCTCTAAGAAATAAATTTGAGAAAGCAAGATATAATGATTCTGATGAAAATCCAGAAGAATACGTTGAATTAAACACTGATATGGAGTCTGAAACTTCATCAAAAATCATTGTTCGACCATTTAACTTAGAAGATTTTTCTGATGTTAAACCAATATTGGATGCATTAAGAGAAGGTTATACTATTGCACTTGTTAATATTAAACCTTTGAAAGAAAAAGATCTTGTTGAGCTAAAAAGAGCAATCAATAAACTAAAGAAAACTTGTGATGCAATTGAAGGCGATATCGCAGGCTTTGGTGACGATTTCTTAATAGTTGCACCTAGCTTTGCTACAATATATCGAGCTGGATCAGAAACTGTTGAGTAAATTTTTTCTTTCTTTTCGTTTTTTAAATAAAAAATTGGTGAATAAGAAATGCAAACTTTATTATATTATATTCTAATATCTTTACTTCCTTTACTTGCTAATCTAGCAGGATATATAGTTAGTCTTTGGTCTGCATATGAACTAGAATGAATTAATCATTATGTTGACACAGGAATAAGAATTGTAGTCATATTTATTTTAGGG
>CAYLIL010000009.1:7006-11833 GCA_964384045.1 uncultured Methanosarcinales archaeon | reverse complement strand
TATGTTACAGTATATAAGATAACACATTATAATGCTAGTATTACTTAATATTATTATTTAAGTTTATTATCTATTTCTTTAGAAACAGTTCTTATAATATAATCTTTAAGAGTTGTATCTTCAATTGCACATTTAACTTTTATACTTTTGTGCAAGTCTTCAGGAACAGATATATTTACATTAACCATTTTAGCAATCACTTAGTTCACTAAGCTTAATAACTTAGTTTATGTAAGTTAGTTAGTTAACTTACTTATAAATGTTTCTATAGAAATCATAAAAATTTATTGGAGTAACCAAATTAAAATAGAACCTTACTTTATTATAAATAAATTTTTAGGATGCCAAAAAAGCAAAGACTTATCTTTATTAAAGATTAAATTTTTATGCTTTTTTGTGCATAACTAGATTATTTAGATTTAGTTTAGAATATTTTAAAAAAGAAAAAAAGAAAAAAAATGAACCATACATAAACAACCAGATTAAAAAAAAAGATTAATACGAACGTATTAGTAACTGCACGCTAAATATCTCGCCGAAGCTCGACACTCACACGCCAGTCCTATCAACCCCATCTTCTATAGGAGTTCTCATGTCTCTTTTCTAGGTGGGTTTCGTGCTTAGATGCTTTCAGCACTTATCCCTTAAAGCGTAGCTGCTCAGCCTACCTTGTCAGATAACTGATACACCAGAGGCTTCGAACCATCGTTCCTCTCGTACTAAATGGTCCTTCCCATCAGACATTCAACATTCCCAGTAGATATTAAACAAACTGCCTCACAGCGTTCTGAACCCAGCTCACGATCCCTTTTAATGGGTGAACACCCCCACCCTTGGATGCTCCTGCACATCCAGGTTAGGAAGAGCCGACAGCGATGTAGCAAGCCGCGCCGTCGCTGTGAGCGCTCGGGCGCGACAACTCTGTTATCCCCGGAGTAACTTTTCGGTCAATGCTAGCCCCCATCAAGGAGAACTAACAGATCGCTAGACCAGTATTTCTACTTTGAATCCACACTTATTATGAACCCAATCAGGCCGACTTTTGCTCTTGCACTCTACGGCGGATTTCTGACCCGCCTGAGCAGACCTTTGGGCCCCACTGATATCGTTTCAGTGGGGTGCCACCCCAGCCAAACTGTCCACCAATTGATGTCTTTGCATTGCAAATAAGCATCGTAGAATTTGAAGAGTGGTGTTACATCGGCGTCTATATTTAGGCTGGCGCCCAAATCATAACAACTCCCACTTACACTATACAACAAATCCCGCGATACAACAACAGGCTACAGTAAAGTTTCACGGGGTCTTCACTTCCCACTGGAAATCTCTGGCCTTTGCACCAGAATAGTGTGTTCGGAGGACTTTAACTAGGGACAGTGGTGATCTCGTTAAGCCATTCATGCAGGCCGTCATTCAAACGGCAAGGCATTTCGCTACCTTAAGAGAGTTATAGTTACCCCCGCCGTTTATCAGCCCTTCACCCCCTTGAACGAAGGCTTAAGGTACTGACACTGGGCAGACGTCACCAACTATACACAGCTTTGCAGCCTAGCAGTTGGTTATGTTTTTGTTAAACAGTCGGACCATCCTTGTAATTTCACCCTACAATCGCACCCATACGAATACAAAAGTAGGGACCCCTTATACCGAAGGTACGGGGCTAATTTGCCGAATTCCCTTAACTAGATTATCCCTACACACCTTAGGCTTCTCACCTAGGGGCACCTGTGCCGGTTCTGGGTATGGCCATCTAAAATCTTTACGAATTCCTTTTTCACGGACTAAAGGTATCAGCAGAATACACAAATGTGTACTGTTCTAAAAATTAAACAAATTCTCATCATAACGATACTCCTTTGTTTTGTATTTATTAACATATCAGATAAAATATGTCTGCCTAACCACTAGTGTCAGAAATAAGTCTTGCGTTGCCGCACATATTTAGATGGTACAGGAATATTAACCTGTTCCCCTTTCCCTTTACTCCAATTAGGAGTTAGGTTAGGACCAACTAACCCTCAACTGATTTGCATTGTTGAGGAACCCTTGCCCTTACGGTGATACTGATTCTCACAGTACTAAGATCCTACTACTACCAGGATTTTCATTTGTGAAAGATTCACTTCCTCTTGCAAGAAAGCTTTTACTCTATCACAACGCCTGCCTACCATACTCTTTGCAGAGTTCTATAGTATCGGTAACCAATTTAGCCCCGTCCATTTTCAGCACCCACAGCCTCGAAAAGTAAGCTGTTACGCACTTTTTAAAGGATGGCTGCTTCTAAGCCAACCTCCTCACTGTCTTCGGCCATGGACAACTTTCACCCTTTAACACTTAATTGGTATTTAGGGACCTTAACTATAGTCTGGGTTGTTCCCCTCTCGGGACTCACGCTTACCACGAGCCCCCGTCTCCCGACTTCAACGATGTTAGAATATTTGGAGTTGGACAAAAAACCGAAGGATTTCTCCCCCTAAATCCTCAATCCGTAGCTCTACCATTCTAACAATCTCTGTCGAGGCTTGACTAAGGCCAACTTCGGCAGGAACCAGCTATCTCCGAACTCGATTGGCTTTTCACCCCTAATCCCAGGTCAGAATAGCACTTGTCCGTAGCAATTCTTCAGGCCTCCACCCCTTATTACAGGGACTTCACCTTGCCCAGGATTAGATCGTTCGGCTTCGGGTCGTATTCAAATGACTAGAGGCACTTTCACACCTCGCTCCTCGTAAACTGCGAGCTTTTGGTTTCCCTAAGGATTCTCATTTAGATTATCCTCGCCATTTAAACACACTCCCTGGCACGTTATTCAAAACGCACGTTACACTTCCGAAGAAGCGTAACTCTCCATAACTAATAGGTTTCAAGTTCTTTTGACTCTCAGTCAAGAGTTCTTTTCAGCTTTCCCTCACGGTACTAGTACTCTATCGGACTCAAATAATATTTAAGGTTGGAAGTTGATGCCTCCCAATTTCACGCATCATATCCAAGATACGCTACTCAGGATACTTTCAAAATCCTTCTGTTTCGTTTTACGGGATTATCACCCTCTTTGATGTTACATTCCAGTAAACTTCAAACTAACAAACTAGGATTCTAAAGAAAGTCCTATAACACCACATCTCTAATACTTTTCAGTATCAGATTCAGTTTGCCTTGTGCCGATTTCAGTCGCCCTTACTAACGGCATCTCAATTGATTTCTTTTTCTTCAGGTACTAAGACGTTTCAATTCCCTGAGATCACTTACCTTTCGGCATTAAAACGAAGTCGTATTCAGAAATCTTTGGTTCAAAGGTTGCATGCACCTCGCCAAAGCTTATCGCAGCTTGCCACGTCCTTCATCGTTTTTTGAGCCAAGCTATCCACCTAAAAGCGTAGTTAAATCTTAGACTGTATAAAAAATACAGTATGTAATTAATCTGGTTGTTTATGTATGGTATCATTAATATGAAATGTGAACATATCTCCTCTAAGTATAAAATGATTTTATCAAAATATACCAAAAATAAAATAATGAAAATGATAATAAATTTGGATGAACGATGGACCCGTCGGGATTCGAACCCGAGGCCCCCGCCTTGCAAGGGCGGTGCTCTACCAGGCTGAGCTACAGGCCCATATAAAAATAAAAATTGTAAGAAAGTAAAATGGAGGTTATAAAAAATAAAAAAGGAGGTGATCCAGCCGCAGGTTCCCCTACGGCTACCTTGTGACGACTTGTCCCGCCTCACTGAGCTTAAGTTCAGCTTACTCAAAAAAGCAAGTTTCACTTAAACCCTGCTCGGTTGGAATGACGGGCGGTGTGTGCAAGGAGCAGGGACATATTCACCGGAGTATGATGAACTCCGATTACTAGGGATTCCGGCGTCATGAGGGTGGGTTACAACCCTCAATCCGAACTGAGATAGAGTTTAGAGGATTAGCTTCTCCTTTCGGAGTTGCAGCCCATTGTCTCTACCATTGTTGCGCGCGTGTAGCCCAGAAGATTCGGAGCATACAGACCTACCGTAGCCTGCACCTTCCTCCCTGTTTCCAGGGCAGTCCTCATAATGTGCTCATTCACCATACAGGCATGTTAGCAATTATGAATGCAGGTCTCGCTCGTTACCTCACTTAAGAGGACACCTCACGGCACGAGCTGACGGCGGCCATGCACTACCTCTCGGCTCGTCAGGTAAGCCCTTCAGACTGACCTTCATCCTGCCGTCGCCTCTAGTGAGGTTTTCTGCGTTGAATTAAATTAAACCGCACGCCGCACCCCTTGTGGTGCTCCCCCGCCAATTCCTTAAAGTTTCAGTCTTGCGACCGTACTTCCCAGGTGGTGAGCTTAACAGCTTCCTTTCGACACTGCATATCCACGAAGAATATGCAACACCTAGCTCACAGCGTTTACTGCTAGGACTACTCGGGTATCTAATCCGGTTCGCTCCCCTAGCCTTCGTTCCTCACCGTCAGATCCGTTCTGGTCAGATGCCTTCGCCATTGGTAGTCCTTCAGGGATTATAACATTTAACCGCTCCCCCTGAAATACTTCTGACCCCTCCCGGTCTCTAGTTTAGCAGTGTCTCCTGCACGATGTCAAGTTAAGCCTGACAATTTCACAAAAGATTTACTAAACCGGCTACGAACGCTTTAGACCCAATAAACATGATTGCCACTCGTGACGCCGGTATTACCGCGGCTGCTGGCACCGGTCTTGCCCATCACTTATTCGCCAAAGAATCTACCTTTGGCAAAAGCCTATACAATGTATAAGCACTGGGGATTCCTCTATCACACTTGCGTGCATTGTAGAAGTTTCGTAGCTGCTGCACCCCGTAGGGCT
>CAYLIL010000009.1:4083-6996 GCA_964384045.1 uncultured Methanosarcinales archaeon | reverse complement strand
AACAAGTGTCTCAGTGTTCCTCTCCGGGCTACCTCTCTCAAGGCCCGTACTGATCACAGGTTTGGTGAGCCATTACCTCACCAACAGCCTAATCAGCCGCCGTCCAATCCTAGAGCTCGAATTTGAAGAAAGAATCATTCCAGATTTCTTTCCCTATCAGGTATTAACCTCAGTTTCCCGAAGGTATCCCTGACTCTAGGGTACGTTAACGACGTGTTACTGAGCATTCCGCCTCTATTGCTAGAAGACTTGCATGCCTTAGTCGAATCCCCATAGCAGCAATCTCCCGCAGGATCAACGGGTATTCTTATACTGATCCTAAAGTTTACTAAATCGCGCTTGGAATTTCTTACTTTTTTGGAATTAGCGTAGTTTACACTTCGCTTTTTTTTAACACAAGGTATGTGTTGCGTTACTTATATTTTACTTTCCTACAACCAAAATTTTTTTTAGGAATTTTGGATCATGAATTGCATAGAACCAAATAGTTCTTATGTCTCTTAAAACAATGCAAATCATTGTTTTGCTTTAATACCCAACGGGTTATGGAGTTGATTAGAACACTTAAATTTTAAGTGTACAGATAGCGAACCCCGGTTCGTTTATAAAGATTGTGGTTGGTTAAATATTACATAAACAAAAAAATATTAAAAGAGAACTCTTAATCATAACAATACTATGGCAAATAAAAAATTATTACAAGATTTAATGGAGTTTTTACAAAATAAAGGTTTTATATGGGGACCTTCACCTGAAATTTATGGCGGAATCGCTGGTTTTTATACTTATGGGCCCCTTGGTAAATTACTAAAGAATAATGTTGAAGAAGTTATTAGAAGAAAGTTTCAATCAGAAAATTTCTGGGAAATGGAAGCACCCATTATACAACCAAAAAAAGTTTGGGAAGCTTCAGGCCATATGTCAAGTTTTACTGATCCTATGATTGAATGTTCTAAATGTAAATCAAAGTTTAGAGCAGATAATTTAATTGAAGAAGTTTGTCCGGATTTAAATTTTAAAGAAAAAGATATTTTAAGTATAGTTAAGGAGAAGAATATTAAATGTCCTGGCTGTAAATCAAATTTTGTTATGAAGATTGTTAATCATAGTTTAATGATGCCAACAACTGTTGGAGTTGATAAAGAAGTATTTCTTAGAGGAGAAACTGCAACTACTACTTACCTTCCTTTTAAGAGATATGTAGAATTTTTTAGAAATAAAGTTCCTTTTGGTATTTTCCAAATTGGTAAAGCTTTCAGAAATGAAATTAGTCCTCGTCAATTAATGATGAGATTACGTGAATTTACTCAAGCTGAAGCTCAATTAATTATATTTAAAGACGACAAAGATAAATATTCTAACTTTGATAAATTTAAAGATATAAAAATTAATGCTATCACTAAAGATGACCAGGAAGGAGATAAACTAATTAGCAAAGAATGGACAATTGGTAAACTATATGATAAAAAGTATTTGAAAAATAAAGCTTATGCTTATGCACTTGGATTAAGTTGTAGCATATTTTTAGATTTAGGTTTTCCCGTTGATAAAATAAGGTTGAGACAACATACTGATGATGAAAAAGCATTTTATGCAGATGACGCATGGGATATAGAATTCAAACTTAATACTTTTGGTTGGTATGAGGTAGTCGGTGTTCATGATAGGACAGATTATGATCTTAAACAACATGCTGAGTTTTCTAAAGTTAAACTTGATGCAATTAATGAAGCAACAGGAAAAAGAGAAGTTCCACATGTAATTGAAATTGCATTTGGTATTGATAGACCTGTTTTTGCTTTACTTGATATGTTCTATGAAAAAAAGAATGTTGATGATGGTAAAAATGTTTTTAGTATTCCTGTTAGAATTGCACCTGTGAAAGCAGCAGTATTTCCTCTGATGAAAAAACCAGAACTTGTTGCTAAAGCAAAAGAAGTTTATGAAATGCTTAATAAGAATTATATTGTTAGGTATGACGCTGCAGGAAGTATTGGTAAGAGATATCTTCGTGAAAGTGAATCTGGAACTCCTTTCTGTATAACAATAGATTATGATACTATTGAGAAAGAACCTGCAACCGTTACAGTCCGAGATAGAGATACAGAAAAGCAAGTTCGAGTTGAGATTTCTAAATTGAATAATTTCTTGTATGAATTAGTTGTTGGAGTTAAGAAGGTTTAGAATGGTTGTAATAGATATGTATAGAGGTAATATTCTAGATAAATTTGATATAAGTAAAAAAGGCCTTTTAAATAATATGCATGAAGCGGGTTCAAATTATTTTAGAAAAGATAAAGAACCTAAAACTCCTGAAATTATTGTTTCTGAGAATTACACAAATCAATAATCACTAGCAAGAATAGCTAATCTTTTTGCAGCATCAAGAGTTTTTGCTACACAAATAAATCTAGCATTATGACAAAATACAGCGTCTTCAACACCAGTTATTTTACTTAACTCAGCTAATCTTAGTCCAGCCCATTCAGAAGGAAATTGTTTTCTATCATTACTTCTTATTCCTATTTTAACAGGGATTGTTTTGATTATCCAATTACCTTCGTTACCTTTAAAGATAATAAAGTTAACATCAGATTCACTAATTGTTGTTTCTTGCCATGGGCAATATTTTTCTAAAACAATATATGCTTTATTATCAGATTTACTAATTGCTTTTCTTACAATTTCTTTAGCTAAATCTCTTCCTTGAATTTTCTTTATTACAGAAGAAAGAATCCTAGTTGCTAATTTAACAGCTTCTTCAAAAGCAGTATCATAATCTTGATTTTCATCCTGCCAAGATGGATCAAAGCAATGAATTACTAAATTTAAAGGATAAGGTAATTTTGGATCCATAAGATCATAATCAGCATGACCAGTATCAACAGAATCAATTTTTTGAATTAACATTCT
>CAYLIL010000009.1:0-4073 GCA_964384045.1 uncultured Methanosarcinales archaeon | reverse complement strand
TAATTATAGAAACATATTTAGGAGAGCCAGAAATTTCAGCACCATAGTGTTTCCATATTAATCCAACTGCTGCATAAGGAACACCATTTTCTCTTTCACCTGCACCGCCTTTTTGATGATGGTCATAATCTTTTGTTTTATGGTCATAAACATTACCAACATCAACTCTCATATCTGCAGATTGAAGTTTATCATTATCTCTTGTTCTAATTACTTTAAGATCAGGGTCAATCATTCTTAGGGCAGCAATAGCAAAGACATCGTCTGAATGAAAGCTTCCACTATGAATTGCAACTGTTCCTATTTTTGTATTTATTTTTGATATTGTTTCTTCCATTTTAGTTATGAAAATTATTAAGTATTATAAATCTTTCTTTGTTGCTACTTCTGAGTGATTATAAATAGAAAGCTTTATAAAAGAATATAAATTCAAGTTTTTTATGTTAAAAAATAAATCAAAGGAAAAAGACGGAATAAAATCATTTAATTTTGAATCAACAGAAAAGGATATTAATTTAATAGTTAGTGGTAAGTATGTATTTGATGAACAAAAAAAGATAAAATTCAAAGGAATATATGACCCAGAAACTAGCAAACTAACAGGTATTGAAATTGGTAAAAAAGAAAATAAAGTTTATTTGGGAGAATACCCCATTCTTGAAGATTTAATTAAAAAGCATATTTCTCATTTTGATGAAAAATTTATTAAAACAAATGAAAATTTAAATGAGGCTTCTTCTGAGAAATATCAACCAGCAGACAGCGGTAATAACTCAGGAAAGTCTACCAGAATAAGCTCGATTAATACTGACATAATCAAAAAAGAACACTATAGAGGCACACATACAAGAAGAAGACACAATAATGTTGAAACAATATTTGCAACCGTTGTTTTTCCACAAGAATACTCTTTTGAAGAATTATACAATGGAGGATTTATAGTCGAAAAAGATGGAAATCTAGTTCAAACCAAAGAAGCAATATTCCAATATGTTTCATATAAATTAAAAGAAAGTGATGGATCTTTAAAACCAGATATAAAAAAAATACTTGATAAAAAAATAAAAGAAGAGGGCATTAAATCAATTGAAGATTATGATCTTGAAGATATAAAATCTCTCGAAAAAGAAGGAGTAAAAATATATAAAAGAAAAAGCCATAATGATTTTCTGAAAAGATTCATAGATGACCTTCCTGAAAATTATAATCTTAGTTTACTTAAAAAATATTTCACTAAAGCAACCGTAAAAAATGGTGAAGTTGTCTGCCCAAAATTAAGAAGTAACTGGGAAACTCTTTTAGAAAATGAAAAGGGAATAGATAGCAAAGAAGACCTTATTGAAAAACTTGGATTTTATAATTTTGGAAATAAATTTCCTACTCCAACAAAAGAAGTATTCTTAGCATATAGAGAAAGAAAAGTCTCAGGAGTAAAATCTAAGAAATTTATTGAAGAGCAAAACTTAAGAAGCTATAAACCAGATTTTAAATTAGCTGAAAAACATACTTCAACAACATATTTACAACCAAACAACAAAGGAGTAGCTATTAGTAGATTAAAAGGTAAAGAAGATCTTAGTGATAAAGCAAAATTATCTATGGGTCTTGACCCTAAAACAGGAGAAGCTTGCTTAGAAACAGCTTTATTTAGACTTGGAAATAATGTTGGTAAAGCTCAAGTTCAAAAATTAAAAGATACGCTTATAACTTTTACTGAACTACAAGATAAATACCCTAATTTGTATAAAGTTATAAAAATAAAATAAAGTTTAAACTTAATCTAATAATAACACCAAAAATGACTAAAATAACACTCAAACCTGGAGAAATTGCACCAATTAAACAGTTTACAAAATATGAAGATTTTGTATTAAATATGAATAATTTCTATATTCATTTTACTAATTTAAAAGAGGAAAATAGCCCATTTAAAGTATTTAGACAAAAACCTTGTTTCTTAAGATTCAAAAATAATGAAATAGAATTAGAAAAAAGGCTAACTAATAGCATTACAAACCTAACCAAGAAAAAAAGTAATTATGAAAATACAAAAGAATTTAGAAAAGCATTACCTAAAGAACTATTTAATGCATATATAATTATGAGCAACTTAGTATCTATAAATGACCCAGATGTTATGGATTTTGATAATAATGTTAATGAAAATTATTTAACTGAATAATAACCACTAACTCAAACTCTTCTCAGTCTCTGCAATCTTCAAAGTTGTCTTGATAACAGTATCAGGATTAAGACTTATTGATTGAATACCTTTCTCAACTAAAAACTGTGCAAACTCTGGATAATCAGAAGGAGCTTGACCACAAATACCAATATATTTCCCTTTTCTATTTGCAACTTCAATAACATCTGCAATTAATTTCTTGACTGCAGGATTTCTTTCATCATAGATGTGAGAAACTATTTCAGAATCCCTATCTAAGCCTAAAGTTAATTGAGTTAAATCATTACTTCCAATACTAAATCCATCAAAGATATCTAAAAATTCATCAGCGAGAATAACATTAGAAGGGATTTCACACATACCATAAATTTCCAGACCATCTTCATGATGTTTTAATCCAGATTTTTCTATTTCTGCAATCACATTATGGGCTTCTTTTATTGTTCTACAAAAAGGAACCATAATTATAACATTCTTAAGACCATATTCCCCTCTAACTTTCTTGATTGCTTCACATTCTAAAGCAAAAGCTTCTTTATAATTATCATCATAATAACGAGATGCTCCTCTCCAACCAATCATAGGATTATCTTCAGACGGTTCAAAATAAGTTCCACCAATTAAGTTTGAATATTCATTACTTTTGAAATCACTGAGTCTTAAAATAACTTTTTTAGGATAGAATGCAGATGCAATCTTTCCAATTCCTTGTGCAAGCATATCAATAAAATATTGTTTTTTATCGTCATAACCAGCAGTTAATTCAATTATTTTCTCTTTGTCAGCACCATGAATTTTATCAAAATGTAATAATGCTAGAGGATGAATCTTTATGTAAGAATTAATAATAAATTCTTCTCTTGCAAGACCAACACCTTGATTAGGAATAAAACTAAATTCAAAAGCTTCTTCTGGATTACCCACATTCATCATTATTTTTGTTTTAGTTTCAGGAAGATTACCTAAGTCATGTTTTTCTATTTCAAACTTTAATTTTCCTTCATAGATTTTACCAACATCACCTTCTGCACAACTAGCAGTTACTTTTTGACCAGGTTTTAATATTTCTGTTCCATTCTTTGTTCCAACAACACAAGTAATTCCTAATTCTCTTGAAATGATTGCAGCATGACAAGTTCTTCCACCACGATTAGTAATGATTGCAGAAGCAATTTTCATTATTGGTTCCCAATCTGGGTCAGTCATATCTGTAACAAGAACTTGACCTTTTTTGAAACTATGAATATCTTTAACATCTTTAATAACATTAACTTCTCCTGCACCAATTCTAGAACCAACACTTCTTCCTTCTACTAAAACAGTAGATTTTTCTTTTAGAACATACTCTTCAAGTTTTGTCATATCTTTTTGACTATGAACTGTTTCTGGTCGAGCTTGAACAATAAATAATTGATTTGTTATTCCATCTTTTGCCCATTCCATATCCATTGGTTTGAAGTGACCTGCTTTTGCAGAATAGTGATCTTCAATAATACAAGCCCAATTAGCAAGAGTCAATATTTCTTCATCACTAACACAGAACTCCTTTTGCTTAGAAAGTTCAACACTAACATTTTTTGTTGGATGTTTACCATCTTTAGTATAAATCATTTTTATTTCTTTACTACCAATCTTTTTAGAAATAATAGGTTTGAAACCTTGCTTTAGTGTTGGTTTGAAAACATAAAACTCATCAGGGTTAACAGCTCCCTGAACAACATTTTCTCCAAGACCATACGCACCTGTGATGAAAGCAACATCTTTAAATCCAGATTCAGTATCAATAGAAAACATAACTCCACTAGAGGATAAATCAGATCTAACCATTTTCTGAACTCCTATTGAAAGAGCAATTGTAAAATGATCAAAACCTTTATCTTCTCTATAA
>CAYLIL010000008.1:0-12538 GCA_964384045.1 uncultured Methanosarcinales archaeon | reverse complement strand
TAGATAAAGATGCAGTTACTGCACTCAAGCAAGCTCATAGATTAAAAGAATTTAAGGCTAAAGAAATTAAAGATGTAGAAGACAGAGAATATGCTTTACATTTGTTAGTTGATTATGGTTATCTTACTCATGAAAAGAATCTTTACAAGCTATCTGATAAGTTTATCTTTTCTAGGCTTGACAAATTCAAAGAGTTTTCTACAATTGAGTATAAGAATATTGAGTATCACGAAAAGAAAGATGTAATTGTAGACGATGAAACAATTAAGAACAAACTGCATAAATATACGACTGTGATTGAGTGTCGTGAATGTTTTGTTGTTAAGTATGAGCCTGAGTGATTACTCACCATAACACTTTTTCTTATATAGGCAATTAATACATTTCTTGTTAATTTTATTATCAAAGGTAGGAAGTCTATCTGGGACAAGTTTACCTTCAAGAATTTCAATAACTTTATCTCTTGTTGCAAATATTTCATCTCTAAGAAAAGGATTAAGAACAACTTCTCTATCTTCATCAAAATCTAAATAACGAACAATACCAAATTCTATTTTTTTATCTTCATAGTGTTCTTTACAAAGTAACATGTAACAACCAACTTGTATTTTATGTGAAGGCCAAACTCCCTGTTTTGGCATTGTGCCTGTTTTTAATTCTATTGGAATAACATTATCTTCTGCAAACTCTACAGCGTCTATAATTCCTCTTAGTTGTAGCTTAGCTGATTCTAAAAACATTTCTGCAGTTTGTTCTGTTTTAATATGCTGTAGAATATCTTTCCCTAGAACTTTATGTTTAACAACTATTTCATGAATTGATTCTGCAACTTGCTTTGCTAGTGTTGTAAATGTTTCCATAAAATCATTTGTTAATGCTTGCACATCTAAACCAATACTTTGCATTAGTTTAACATTGCTGAGAATAGTTCTTCTAACTAATTCTAGATAACTTTCTCTGAATAAATTAAAAATAAAATCAAAGTCTCCTCTTGTAACTTTTGTAACAACAAAATCAAATCTTATGTTAGCTTCTTCTTCAATTTTATGTCTTATTTTCCCTTTAACAAGAGCTTCATTTGGAGGAACTCTTATTTTTAAGACTTTAGAAAAGTATATCTTTCTAGGACAATATTGATATTCAGATAGTAATGTTACAGGAATTATCATGTTCTCAATAACTATTATTTTATTTATAAGTTTTCTCTGGGTGTGGCTAGTGATTTACGTATTTAATACAAATATTTATATATATTTTAAGATTCTCTTTGTTTATGAAATTAGATTTTGTTATGAAAACAATAGCACCTACAGGGGTTTTACTCAATTTATTAAATAATAAAGATTTAGAATTATTATCTGATAGCCCAAAATTCTTAGGTGTAGATTATTTTTTTCTTCCTGTAGAGTATATGCCTAAGCACAATCCTATTTTGAATTCAAAAATCAATGTGCTTAATCCTTTAGTTTTAGATGATTTTCTGGTGCGTTCTGACCCATATGTTAGATCTTCAATCAGTTTTAAAGTTAGTGGCTTAGATACTATTGCTAATGATGTTGACCATCTCTTTATAGATCAATTTAGGAGTTTTATTATTGATTTGGGGTTGTATATTTTAGAAGAAGATATTCCTTCTTACTCTGAACTTAGATTTGATGGTATTATGACTCGGACTCAGTTTCTTCATTGTTTTCCTAATAAATATATTTCTAATAATTTTGAGGAATCTCCATTTAAGGATATTATTCCTTCATCTAGCATTATTGATTTCCAAGTTGCATCTGAGGAAATACTCCACAATTCTTATAAATAAAGAATAATTAGCTGCACCTATGAACAACTACATAATAAGATATGGCGAAATTGCACTTAAAGGTAAGAATAGGCGAGTCTTTGAAAACATACTTGCAAATAATATTTCTCTTTATACAAAATTAAGGTATGGTGCTGAATCAAATATTGTAAATATTCGAGGAAGATTAATTCTTGAGACAGAAGCGGATGTTGATTTAAGGCCAATATTTGGTTTGGTTTCTTATAGCAAGGCAATTAAAGTTGAGAAAGATATTGAATTAATAAAAGAAAAAGCTATTGAAGAGTTTACAAAAATTAAATCTCCTGAAACTTTCAAAGTTGAATCTCACAGATTAGACAAATCTTTTCCTATAAAGACTCCTGAAATAAATAGAATTGTTGGAGAAGTAATCTATGAGAAATTTGATATTCCTGTGAAAATGAAAAATCCTAATACTCTTTTAGGAATAGAAATTCATAATACTACCGCATTCATTTATGTTGAGACAATAAAAGGTTTTGGTGGTCTTCCACTTGGATGTTCAGATAAAGTTATAGTTCCGCTAACAAATAATCGGTCAATTCTTTCAGCTTTAAACTTAATGAGGCGTGGTTGTAAAATAAACTTTATAGGAGAAAAGAAAGAGCTACCTTTGATTAAATTATATGGTAGTTATAAAAACCCGGTTTTTATTAATAATAAAGAAGATTCAGAAATAATTACTTATGCTTCACCAAGCCATTATAAAGCTCTTGATAAAAAAGAAAGTTTTTTAATGCTTTATCCTATAGCTTTACTTTCAGATAAAGAAGTTGAAGAGGAATTAAAGAAATATGAATTATCTGCGTCTGTGTCATCATTGGCAACTTTGCAAGGCAAAGATGACAGACCAGACGGAACATAAAAGGTTTCCTTACAAAGTGAGGAGTTCTGTTATGTGGAGTAGTAGATAATTTATATTTAATTGGGAGTTAAAGAAATATGAAATATAAAAATATAGAAGTTTTAGGAACTAATCATATTGCAAAAGAATCTATTATTAAGGTTAAAAAAGCTTTCAAAGATTTAAATCCTGGAATTGTTTGTTTAGAACTTGATTTTCAAAGATATAAAGGTTTAGTTACTAATCAAAAACCTAATTATAACCCTGCAATAATAAAGCAGGTTGGACTTAAAGGTTATCTCTTTGCAGTAATTGGTGGCATTGTGCAAAAACAATTATCTAAAAAAACAGGTTACAAACCAGGAATAGACATGAAGACTGCAGGTGAGCTTGCAAAAAAGAATAAGTCTTTATTATTATTAATTGATCAGCCTATTAAGAAAACTCTCTGGAATATCAGCCATAAAATATCTAAGAAAGATAAAAAGAATTTTTGGTCTGATTTAGGGTGGAGTTTTCTCTTAGCTATTTTTGGACAGAAACTATTCTTTAAAATATTTAGAAGTCAGAAAGTAAAGAATAAAATATATTCAAGAATAATGCATCTTGGTAGCCAAAGTTTTAGTCTTAATTCTATTCCTAACCAAGATTTAATATTAGAGCTAATGAAGAAAGTAAAAAGTATTTATCCTTCTATTTACAAAATACTTGTTCATGATAGAAATAAGTTTATGGCTACTAATCTTCATAATATTTCTCTTAAACACCCTGATAAGACTGTTCTAGCTGTAGTTGGTGCAGGGCATGTTACGGGTATGTTAGAATTATTAAAAAAGTATGATAAGGAATCTAAATCTTAATTTTTTATGAATTTTCGTTTATGAATTCTCCAATACTACGCATGTCTCTTCTGCTAAGATGTTTTTCGAAATAACTTTTAGTTGGGTTTCTTGGAACATGGTCTGAAGTACTAGATATTAATAATAATTTCCTTGCCCTCTCTTTAAATTCTTTAATTTCTTTATCTGCATTCAAGAATTCATCGTCTTTATTTATTATTAAAGCATAAGGTTTATTATAAAATTTAATACTTTGCTTATTTGTTAAGATTATTCTCATTATTTCAAAAAAGCTTTTTGGATCAGTTTGTTCAAGCATTAATTTTATTATATTGTCTTTGTAACCTGCATTCAGAAGTACTATTTTTAGAAATTTACTATCCCAAGCAATTTTATAGTTTTTTGTATTACAAATTACATTAATTATTGAAGCAGCTACTTTTGCTTTAAATTCATTCATTCTTAGTTTTTTATAATCAATATATGGCTCAATTGCAGCAATTCCTTTAGCATTCTTAATTGCTTCTGTTCTACTTGCTACAAGAAAACCAAATGAGATTCCTGAAAGAATATAATCTTTGAGCTTTAGCTTCTTTATTCTTCTATCAACGTATTTAGTGATATTAGTTAATGTCACTTCTTTTATTGTTTTTGCTTTCTTCCAATGACCTGGTAAATCAATATAGTAAATTTTAAAGAATTGTGATAGATACTCAACAAAACCTTTAATTAAGGATTCATTTATTGCAAATCCTCCAATTAATATTAATTTTGGTTTATTATAACTTGAATTAATATTTTGAAGTTTGTTCTTGTGTTTCGAGTTGTGATATTCAAAAGTTTTAGGGCTTTTGTATTTAGTCATAACTATATTTAGAAGTATTATATTTTAAAAGATTATTATTTATTAATCACAAACAGCACCAATCTTAGCAAGAAGAGCTTCTAATTGAATAAACTCATCGCTACCTTCAACAAGTCTAAATTCGATGTCTCCACAAAGTTTAATTATTTCTAGTTTAGCTTTATTTTCAATTGAAGGAATATCCCAAACTTTCTGTTGGATTTGTTTTATAACTTCAATTCCAGAAAGGCCATACTCAAGCATAACTTTGAAAAGTAATTTTTTTGCTTCTAAGAAATTTCCTTGTGTAGCTATTTCTAATAATTCAAGGATTTCTTTTGGTTTTGCAACACTTGCAACTTTAAAAACAAGATCTTCATTTATTTCATTAGATATTGCATGACAACTTTGCATTAAGTTTTCTAGTCTTCTAACATCGCCTTTGCTTGCTTCGTATAATGCTTCAAACCCTGCGTCTGTCACTTTTAATTTTTCATCTTTTATAATTTTATCAACAATTTTTTTAATTTCTTCTTTTGGTAGGAGTTTAAATCTGAAAACTGCACATCTTGATTGTATAGGATCAATAATTTTAGATGAATAATTACATGAAAGAATAAATCTACAAGTTTGAGTGTAGTTCTCCATTGTTCTTCTTAGGGCTTGTTGTGCTTCTTTTGTTAAGGCATCACATTCATCTAGGTAAATTATTTTAAAAGGAACGTTTCCAATAGCTTTTGTTCTTGCAAAATTTTTAACCTTAACTCGAACAACATCAATACCTCTTTCATCAGAAGCATTTAATTCTAGAGTATTATCTTTCCATGATTCACCGAATAATTCTCTTGCAATTACTAGGGCCATAGTAGTTTTACCAATTCCAGCTGGACCTGCAAACATTAAGTGAGGCATATTTTCTTTTTTAACAAAAGCTTCAACCCTTTTAACTGCTTCTTTTTGACCTTTAATCTCAGAGAAAGTTCTAGGTCTATATTTCTCTGTCCATATGCTTAAAGCTGTCTTTTCATGCATTTTATATTGTAGAAATTGTTATTGTTTATATAGGTTTTGGATAGTTGTCTTATGGTGATTTATAAAATTAATATAAACATAATAAAAAAATAATAAAAAAAGAATTATCTTTTCTTCTTTCTTTTAGCTGCTTTCTTTTTAACAACTCTTTTTTTAGCAACTTTTTTCTTTTTTGATGGTTTTGAAGCTTTTAACTTTCTTGCAATACCTTTTTCAACTCTTTCAATTTTAAGTTCTTCTCTTAAAACTTTCATAACAAGTCTTTCTATATGGTATTCCATTTTAGCCATTCTTCTTTCCATTAAAACTAGAATTCTTAATGAGTATACAATAGCCGCTAATGTACCAATTATTATTGCTAATACAACATGATCAATCATTTCTTACACCTCACAACGTGATTATTATAGTTTATATAAGAATAGCTTTTTAAATACTTTTCGTTTTTCAAATAATATGAAAAAATGCTTCAAAATCACTGCAAAAGCTAAGAATTCAAAGGCCAGAACAGGTTTGTTAACAATTAATAAAAAGAAGGCAAAAACTCCTTTTTTTATGCCTGTAGCTACAAAAGCAGTAGGTAAATTTATTGGTCCTAGTGATTATAATCGAATTGGAATTAAAACAATGATTTCTAATTCCTTATTACTTTTTCTTAATCCTGGATTAGAGCATTTCAAAAAATCTAAAGGCATTCATAATTTTATGGGTTACAAGAATATTCTTTTTACAGATAGTGGTGGATTTCAAATGATTAGAAAAGGTTTCTTTCTTAAGAGAAGCAAAAGAGCTGTTCATTTTAAAGATCCTGCAACAAGACAAGTTCACATAATGACTCCTGAAAGAGTTATGGATACTGCTCTTATAATTAAGCCAGATGTTGCAATGGTTCTTGATGATTTAGCACCTGCGAATGCAACTTATGAACAAGCAAAAGCTTCTATGGAAAATACTCATCGTTGGGCTAAGAAAGCTATTGATTATCATGAATCTAAAGATCCAGAGCACAAACAAAAAGTATTTGGCATTTCTCAAGGTTGTTTCTATGAAGGTTTAAGAAAAGAATCTGCAAAATATATTAATAGCTTAAATTTTGATGGGATTGCAATTGGTGGTGTTGCTGTTGGTGAGACTCGTAAAGAAATGATTAAAGCAGTTAAAGCTGCACAATCACAAATTGATGAAGATAAAATAAAGTATGTTATGGGTGTTGGTCATCCTGCAGATATAATCCATCTTGTTGACTTAGGTTGTGATTGTTTTGATAGTATCTATCCTACTCAAAATGCAAGACATGGAACTCTTTTTACTTTTGATGGGAAACTTGAAATCTTAAAAGGTCCAAATAAATTCTCTAGAGAAACTATTGACAAAACTTGTAATTGTGAATTATGTAAGAATCATACTAGAAGTTATATTAATTATCTTCTTAGAAATAAAGATCCTGAAGGAAAAAGATTAGCTTCTGTTCATAATTTAATGTTTATGAAAAGATTAATGCAAGAAATTAGAAAAGCAATAAAGAATAACAAGTGGGTTATATTCAAGAAGAAAATGCTTAAAGCTTATCCTTATAAGAATGAAACTGCTGGAACTCAGGTTTGCACTTTGAGTTAGCTAAAATACTTGATTTATTTGAATTAATTCTTAGAAAGTTTTAAATAGAATGTATCAACTCTGTCTTTTATGGCTTTTTTAAGTAAGTATGGAAATTTTTCAAATTGGCAAGGCAAATATAGTGATACTCTTGCTTTTACTTTATCTACTGATCCAGAGCACATGTTAGAATATGCTGCTTCTGCTTTTAAGATTTCTGGAGTAATTACTTCAAATAGAACTGTTAATCTTAGCCAGATTGAAAAAGATACTACTACTTCCATTCTAGCTTATTCAAAAATATATAATCAATTTACTGGTAAGGAGTTTTTTATTCCTTGTTCAGAAGATTCACTTGCAAGGAAGTTAACTAATGTGCAACCGAAAAAAGATTTAGACACTAATGTTTACAAAAATTTGTATGACCCTATGATTGAAGCTTATAGTAAAAATGCAATAGATTTTATAAATTCTGAATTAAAGAAGCATGGAGAAATATTTCTTTTTCCTTATATGATGACCGAGGGACTTGCTGATTTACCAAATTTAGTTAATGGTAATTTGCAAATAATTTCTCCGGAGTTAGAAGTAGTTAATCATTTAAAAGATAAAACAAAAATGTATGAGTTAATGAATTCTAGAGGAATAAATGTTGTAGAGGGCTCTGTTGTTAATGGATCACAAGAAGCATATGATTACTTTTTACAAAATAGTAATAAGTGGAAAAATGGAGCTTTTATTTCTATGGAAGGTGGTGCTAGTGGTGTTGGTTGTTTGCATGCTTTAGATTCAAATCAAATTTTAGATAGGTTTCAAGAGGAACATACTACTGGTAGATTAATTGTTCAGAAATGGATGGATAATATTATTTGCGCACCTAATGTTTTAGTTTATGTTGGTAATGATGATGCACAAGTTTTAGTTATAACTGATCAAATAATCAAAAATGGAACTATCTACTATGGCAATACTTTCCCCTCTATAATTTCAGGTAATTTAAAAGAAAAAATTGAGTCTGAAGCAAAAAGAGTTGCTTTAATAATGGGTGAATTAGGTTATAAGGGCGTAGGAGGTATTGATTTCATTGTAGCAGATAATAAACCTTATTTTGTAGAAATAAATCCTAGAAAAAACCATTCAACTGTTTTAAATAATAGTTTATTAGAAGAAGTTCGACCTTTAGGAATTCCGCCATTGCCTTATTTAGAAGTTGAGTTAATAAAAGAAGGAAGAAATAAATATGTTGATTTTAAAAAGTGGAAATCAAATTTAGATAAAAGTAATCTTACATTTGATATGTTTTTATATAAGAAAGAAGGTTGGCATGTGGCTACTGCTAATCCTAATACTTCTAGTTTAAAAGATCACGAATGGGATTTTACAAAACCTTATGTGGCTAATATTCCTGAAAGGGACACAATTATCTCAAAGACTTATGGTTCACTTAAATCTGAAGGGCATACTAGAAGAGTAAATCCTACTGAATTAGGAAGGATTGTAAGTAAGAATATGTATGATAGATTGAAACAAATAAAAAAAATGAATTGTTCATTTAGGAGATGTGTATAAGTATGGTTGAAAATTGTACTATTGGTTATTTTAAGGACGGAGAGGATATTTTTGCAGGGAAAAATAGGGAGCCAGGTAAAGATAGTTTAGATATTATGATTATTAGATCTCCTTATATTAGTTCTGCTAAATTAATGTATATTGGTGTAAATCCTGAAGAAAACATTTGTTTGCATTCAGAGATAGAGATTGCAAATTATGAAAAAAGAATTCTAACCTTAAAAGAGTGTAATATAAATTTATATTCTTTAAAGAGTAAACAGAAAATTCCTAAAGGATTAAAAGGTATTTTAAGTGATAATGTGTGGGGTGGTCTTTATCCTGATAAAAGAGTTGGAATGTCTGCATCTGCACCTGCAAGACCAATCTATTTATTGCCCGGGAAAGATCATACTGTTATTGGTAATGCTTCTCATTATAATTTAGAAAGACTTTGGGGAGGGATAAATTCTTCTGGGCTGTTTGTTCAATCTTCAAGTATAAGGCATGATAATAGATTAAAAAATAGGCCCTCTTACTCAATTATGATAAATGATTTATTAGAAAAATTTTCAGATCCAAGAAAAGCAATAGTTTATCTTGAAAAAGAGTTACGAGATTTTTCACCTGGTGCAGCAAATTTCTTAGTCGCTAATGGAGATTCTCAATATATTTTGGAGTTCTTGCCTCCTGATGTTACTAGATCTAAAAAAGCTGAGTTTAAGATAAGAGAGAATTTAGATATGGATTTTAGAACAAATTTTGGTCTTGAATCTAAATTTTTTAAAAGAGCTGATTGGGATTTGTCTACTTCTGAATCCGAAGAGGAGATACATCATTTTATAAGATCGTTAAATCGTTTAATTGTTGCGTATGAAGATTGTTCACAAGACATATTTAAATCTCACAAGGTATATCCTGAACTTTTTGATAAGAAAATATTACAAGAGTTTGTAAATATAATGTATAATGGGGATTTAAAAAGTGCTAGTCTTATTGATGGTGAAGATTTTGCTTCTTTTTATTCAATCTGCACTCATCCAATAGTGAAAGATGATCTTTTCCCTACATATAAAAGAACTTTTTGGAATATGTTTGCAAATTTAACAAAATCTGAAGTGTTGTTAAGTTATGATAATCCTTGTCAATCTGGTGCTAAAATAGAAATTTCTCCTTTAGAAATTGAGAAAGCTATAAAGAGTTTATCTTAATTTTAAAATTACTTTCTTCAACCAAATATGCCTCACTTTTTTCTAAAAATAAAATTAATTAGATTAGTTCTTCCTAATTATTGTTTTGTGAATGATTCCAGATTCCAAAGATTTAAATATTCGCCTAAATTCCCTTTATCTTATGAATGCTGATATTGCTAACTTTGTTTCAGATGTTAAAGATAATCTTGTTAAAAATTATTTCCAAGAATTAGAACATGTTCCCATTAAGATTAATCTTGAGGGCCGATGTGCAGCTTCAGTCTATGTTTCAGATTTTAGGGAGTTCTATGCAATAGTTGGCACTGTACCTTCATCTATTCTTTCTGAATCTAATTCTCGAGACATTATGTCTGGGTTGATTGCGCCTAATTTGGCTTTAATATCTTTAGATTACTCAGAAAAGTTAAAATACTGTGTTTTGGGTTTTATAAAAAATTTTGTAAAAAAGAAATTATATTTCAATGCAATTGATTTGTCTATAAAGAAAGGTTTATCTTGTGAACTACTTTCTGCTGACCTTTACTTAGATAGAATTTAAACCTTCTCCTTCAACCAAAGAACAATATCATCTTTCCAATACTTCTTCACAGATGCAGAAAACAAGTGTTTAATCCATTCCTCGGTTTTCTCTTTAATTTTTGCATTGTTATCAATCATATCAAGAATGTTTGCAACTATGTCATGATCTAATCTTTCTTTTCTTGCACCTATCAGAAAATGTTTTGCAAGTAATTCATTTTTTTTATCTTCTTCTGTTTCTTTTTGTTCTTCCATTTCTTCCCAGAAATCTTCATAGTTAAAGTCTGGTTTTAATATTTTAATTGCAAATTTCTTTAACTCTTTAGGCCAGAGCTTTCTTATCTCTGGTAAATACTTTCTAAAATCTTCAAAAACTTTTTCAGGGACATCTTTTATTTTGATACTTCCGTCGATGATTGCAACCATTATTTGCTTGTGTCTTTTTGGCATATATGCATTATAGGCTTGTTGAATCATTATATCTTTCTTAGTCATTCCTCGTTTTTGATTTGATTTCTCTACAAACTTTTCTTGAGCAAATGCAAGAGGATCAATTACAACTTTTACATCCTCAATTTCTTTATTGGATATTTTGTTAATAACAAGTTCATGCATTCTTCTTAAGAATTCTTGTTTATCCTGCATCTTAATTAAATCCGAATAGCCAGATGTTATTAATTCAAAAGAAAATGGTGATGGATAATCTAAGAATTTCTCAATAACTTTCACCTTTTTCTTTTCAATCCAATTAAAGACTTGTTCTGCAGATTCTATGTCCATTAAATCTTCAAGTATTTCTCGTTTAGCTTCTTTTAGTATTGGGAAATCTTTGCTTATTCTTTTAACCGCTGATAATAACAATCTAGAACTCATTTGTTGTCTTCCTACACTTTTAGTTTTCCCTTTATAATTTCTTAAAATCATTAATGCTCGTGCAGCACAGTGTCTAAATCTTCTTGATAAAACTTCAGAACTATCAATTGCTAATTCCATTAACTTCCTTAAATCTTCACTTCTCACTGAAGCAATTGCTCTACTAAGTTGCAATCTCTTGTCTGTTCTAATAAAAAATCCATTATCATTAATATTAACTTCAATATCTTTTTTATGGATTTTTGCTATTGCATAACCTATTGCCCTGCTTATAACATCATTTACTCGTCTACCAAACAGAGTATGGAAAACAATATATCTAGTATTATCTTGTTGGAAATGTTCTATTACTATTTTATTTTTATGTGGTATTGCGGAGAATAGGTGTTGTTGTTTAAAGTATTCATATATGCTGTTTGCACCATTCTTGTCGACATATAAATAATCATTAATGAATTTTATTATTTCTTTTTTATGTTTTTTTGCTCTAAACTTTTGATCCATTAACATTCTAAATGTTTGAATATTTATGGATAAATCAAAACTTAAAGGGAGCATTTCTGAATACCAACTTGGGACAGTTGGTGGTCTTCCAAGTCCAGAACCAACTTGAACAGTATTTCCTCGTGAATATCTAAATTCATAACTCTGTCCACCGAGAACAAAAACATCCCCTTTCTTAAGCTTTTCAAGAAATGGTTCTGAAATAAAACCAATTATTTCATCTCTTATCTTAACACTAATGTTTGTTTCATCGGGTATTGTTCCAACATTAGTCATGTAGAGAACTCTTGCTAGTTTTCCTCGTTTACCAATCATGTCTGTATCTTCATCATGCCAAATCTTTGCATAAACATGCCTATCTTCTAGAGTAGAATATTCTCCTTTAAGAAAATCAATAACTCCATTAAAATCAGACCTACTTAAATTATTGTAACAATAACTTTTTTTTATAATTTTGAATAAATCTCTTTTTGTTATTAACTGCATATTTGCCATGCCAAATATTTGTTGTGATAAAACATCTAAGCAATTAAAAGGGATATGAACTTTGTCAATATCTCTCTCGAGAATACTTTTTAATAAAACAGAACATTCAACTAAATCATCTCTATTAAGGACAATAATTCTACCTTTAGCCTTATCTTTTAATTTGTGTCCAGATCTACCAATTCTTTGCAATCCTCGTGCAACACTTTTAGGGCTCCCTAAAAGTATTACTAAGTCAATAGAACCAATATCAATTCCTAATTCTAAACTGGTTGAAGAAACAGCAACCTTTAACTTACCCTGCTTTAACATTTCTTCTGTTTTAAGCCTTTGTCTTTTACTAAGGGAACCATGGTGTGCAGCAATATTATTCATATTTTCATCATAATTAGCATAATTTTTAGG
>CAYLIL010000007.1:11906-12850 GCA_964384045.1 uncultured Methanosarcinales archaeon | reverse complement strand
CATATCCTGAGTGAGGAACAGAACCATACTTTCTTAAGTCTAAATAAAACTTATAATCTTCTGGATCTTCTCCATCTCGTTTTAGAAACTCAATAAGTTTTTTAGTGTCAGTATCTCTTTGAGAACCACCAATAATTTCCCCATAACCTTCAGGTGCAAGCATATCAAAACAGAGCGCAGTTCCAGGTTTTTTTGGATCTTCTGGTTTATAGAAAGCCATTGCTTCTTTTGGGTAGTGTGTTACAACAACAGGTGTATCAAAGTGCAACATTAATTTTTCTTCCTCTATAGTTCTAAGATCTTTACCCCAAGGAACATCCATCTTTTCTTTTTCTTTTAAAATCTTTAATGCTTCCTCATAAGTTATTGTTGGCCAATCTTTTTTTAGCATAACTTCAAACTTAGCAGTATCTTGTTTAAGTAATGCTAATTCGGGTTTACACTTATCAAGAACTTCAGAAATTATAAATTTAATTTCCTCTTTTGAAGTTTGAACTAATTCAGGTAACTCCATCCAAGCTGCTTCCATTTCAGCCATCCAAAACTCAGATAAATGTCTTGATGTTTTAGATTTTTCTGCTCTAAAAGTTGGACCAAAATTATATATTTTTTCCAAACTAAAAATTGCAGATTCTGCATACAATTGCCAAGTTTGTGAAAGATAAGTTTTATCCTTATAATACTTTACTTCAAAAACAGTTGAACCACCTTCAGCTTGTGTTGGTTGTAAGATTGGGGCATCAAATTCATAATATCCCCTATCTCTAAAGAATTTATGGATTGCTCCTGAAACACAACTTCGTATCTTCAACATAGCAGTCATCTTCCTGCTTCTTAGCCATAGATGTCTTTGATCTAGTAAAAATTCTGGACTAAAGTCTTTTGCAATAGGATAAGTATCTGATAATCCTATAATCTTTAATTCTTCAACTTGAACTTCATAA
>CAYLIL010000007.1:0-11896 GCA_964384045.1 uncultured Methanosarcinales archaeon | reverse complement strand
CGGTTGGTGCTTTTTCATTTTTAGCTAATTCTCCACTAACTTCAAACGATGCTTCCATCTTAATTTTTTGAGATTCTTCCCAAATTTCTGGTGAAAGTTTTTCTTTATCAAAAACACATTGAATTATTTCTGATGAATCTCTCATTACAATAAAACGAACAGCCTTTGAACCTCGTTCTCTGTAGCACCATCCTCTGATTTTAATTTTTCCTGATTGTTTAGTTAAAGCATCTTTAATGCTTGAATATTCCATTTTAAGCCTCCTAATATTTATTTAATAATTCATATTATAAAAGTTTTGTAAAAATAAGTTAAATATTGATAATTTTAATGATAGAAATATAGTTAACGATTGGGAGTTAAAAGTAGCAAACTCTTCTTAAATCCTCTTGCAGTTTGCATATAGGTAGTTAATCTTGCCATAATAGTAAAGGAGAAGAGATTTATTTATAAAATTATAGAAAAGATTAAGAACTAGGTTAAATTCCGCTATTATATGAAAAAGTATGAACGAATCGGTTTAGCTGAAATTGTTATAGGGTTTGGAGGCATAATTTATAGTGTATGTTCTGCAGATTCAGGATATATTATGTCTGGAAGCTCAGCACTATTTATAGAAGGAATAATAAGACAAACTAGGAAAGAAAGAGGCATAGAAAAACCGTTAAAAATAGCCTATAAAGCTATAAAGACAAAAATTAAAGCACAATATTTATAAATAAAACAGCATTAATAGTTTGTATAATTCTCTTAGAATATAACATGGGGACTTCTAAAGATAATATGAAGGTGAATTTAGAAAATGAGTAATGAAGGAAAAACTCTAAAAACTGGTACAACAACAATAGGAGTTGTATGTAAGGATTGCATAGTATTAGCTGCAGACAAGAGAGCTACTGCAGGACACATGGTAGTTGACAAAAAAACAAACAAAATCATACCAATAAGTAAAAGATTTGCAATAACTACTGCGGGGGTTGTTAGTGATGCACAATTAGTTACAAAATTAATAAAAGCACAAATTTCCTTAAAAGAAAATCAAACTAATAGAAATGCAACAACTAAAGAAATTGCAAATATGCTTTCTGGAATGTTGTATCAATTAATAAGGACACCATCAATGATGCCAGGATTAGCACATTTATTATTAGGTGGATTTGATAAAGAGCCAGCATTATATGATATTTATCCTGATGGAGCAATAACTGATGTTGGAGAATTTGTTTGTTCTGGATCAGGAAGTATTTTTGCAGTCGGAGTTCTTGAAAATGATTTTAAGAAAGACATGACTCAAAAAGATGGAATTCAATTAATCAAAAAAGCAATTAATGCTTCTCTAAAAAGAGATGCTATGTCTGGTAATGGATTTAACATTGCAATTATAGATAAAAACGGATTTAAATTTGTAGAATCTGGAACAATTAATACAGGAATTTATTAATTCCAACATTATTTTTTATTATAATTTAATTTAAAAAACTCAATCTCAACTTTTATAAAATAATTTTAATTAACATAGGTGAAAATAAAAATGTTAGATATCTTAAAAGAGATAACAAATCAATTACCGAAAGGTAAAGTATCAGCTGCAGCTTTCGAAGGTGCAAACATAGTTCTTTATACTAAAGATGAAGAATATGTATTTAGTGGAACTTCAGAAGTTAAGGCAATAGTTAACAAACTAAAGAAAAGAATAGAGCTTAGACCAGACCCAAGTATATCTATGGACATGGAAAAAGCAGAAAAAACAATAAAGAAACTCATTGGTAAAGATGCAGGAATTGGAGACATAATGTTTGATCCCCAAAGATCTTGTGTAGTAATTCAAGCAGAAAAACCAGGAGTTGCAATCGGTAAAGCTGGAGAAAAACTTCAAGAAATAAAAAAGAAAACTTTGTGGGTTCCAACAATTCATAGAACACCAGCAATTAAAAGTAAAATTGTTGAGAATATTAGATCAGTATTATATGAAAATTCAGATTTTAGAAGAAACTTCTTACACAAAACAGGCCAAAGAATTTACAATGGTTGGTTAAGACAGAAAAAAGAAGAATGGATTAGAATAACTTATTTGGGTGCAGGAAGAGAAGTAGGTAAATCTGCAATTCTATTACAAACACCAGAATCAAGAATCTTATTAGATTGTGGAATAAATGTTGCAGATAACAAAGCACCATATCCATATTTAGAAGCACCTGAATTTAAAATAGAAGAACTAGATGCAGTTATAGTTAGCCATGCGCATCTTGATCACGTAGGTTTTATTCCTTACTTATTTAAGTTTGGTTATAGAGGACCAGTTTATTGTACTGCACCAACAAGAGATATCATGTGTTTATCACAATTAGATCTTGTAAAGATTCAAATTAATGAAGGTAAAGATCCAATTTACACAAGTGAAGAAGTTAAAGAAATGGTTAAACACACTATTACTTTAAATTATGAAGAAGTTACAGATATAACTCCTGATGTAAGAATAACTTTGTATAATGCAGGGCACATGCTCGGTGGATCAATGATTCACTTACATATTGGTAATGGATTACACAACATGCTTTACACCGGAGATATAAAATTTGGTAAAAGCCACTCTCTTAGTCAAGCTGCAAATACTTTTCCAAGATTAGAAACTTTAATGATCGAATCAACTTATGGTGGAAAAGAATCTGTTCTTCCACCATTTAAAGAACAAGATGAAAAATTAAAGTCAATAATTGAAGAAACAGTTAAAAGAAAAGGTAAAGTTTTATGCCCTGTTCTTGGTTCAGGAAGAGCACAAGAAGTTCTTGTTATTATTCAAAACATGATAAAAGAAAAAAGAATTCCTGAATTACCAATCTACATTGATGGAATGGTATGGGATATGACTGCAATTTATACAGCATATCCTGAATTTTTAAGTAACTCTATGAGATCAAGAATATTTCATAAAAATGACAACCCTTTCTTATACCCAAATATAAAACATATTGGTTCAAGAAAAGAAAGAGAACAATTAATAGAATCAACAGACTCATGCATTATCTTAGCAACTAGCGGAATGCTTGTTGGTGGACCATCTGTTGAATATCTTAAAAAAATAGGTGATGATCCTAAACATACATTAGTTTTCAGTTGTTACCAAGGGCCAGGTTCTTTAGGTAGAAGAATACAACAAGGAGAAAAATCATTTTCTTATAGAGAAAAAACAACTACAGTAACAGTAGAACTTAAACTACAAATTGAGAAATTTATAGTTACAGGCCACTCGGATAGAAGAGAGCTAATGAACTTTATTAGTAGGTGCAGCCCTAAACCAAGAAGGGTTATTGTTAATCATGGGGAACCAAGACAAGCAGCAGACTTTGCATCTTCTATTAGAAGAACATTTAACATTGAAGTTAATCTGCCTCGTAATTTGGATGCTTTAAGGTTGAAATAAATAGCAACAACCTTTTTAAAGACATTATAGTTCTTATATATAAATAGATATAGACATATAATAGGAGTTAATATACAAATATGGCACATGTAGATTCGATTGATATAAAAGGAGAAGTTAACATTGGGTTAATGATATATGCAAATGATAAGTTTGCATTAGTTCCAAGAATAACAGATGAAAAAACAATTAAAATAATTACAGATATTCTACAAGTTCCATGTTACAAAGTTAGCATTGCAGGAACTCCTTTAGTTGGAGTTTTCCTTAACGGAACAAGTAAAAAGATTTTAGTTCCTGAAATAATTTTTGATAAAGAATTAAAAGAATTAGAAGCAATAGGTAAAGAACATGGAGTAGAATTCTTAAAATTTGAATCAGAACTAACTTGCTTAGGAAACAATATGTTAATTTCTGATGAAAAAGCATTACTTAATCCAGATTATACAGAAGAGGAAGTAAAACGAGTAGAAAAACTACTTGGAGTAAAAGCACAAACTACAATGATAGCTGAGATAGAAATAGTTGGTGCAGCAGCAATAATTAATTACGATAAAAAGAAAGCTTTAGTTCATAGAGAAGCTTCAGATAAAGACATAAAATTAATTGAGAAAACATTTGAAGTAGAAGTAGAAACAGGTTCTATCAATATGGGTTCTCCTTACATAAAATCAGGAATTGTTTGTAACAAAAACGGATTTTTAGCAGGTTTAGAATCAGGTGGACCAGAAATAAATAATGCAGATCAAGCATTAGGCTTTATTGAATTTTGAGATGATAAAAATGAATATTCAAAATACAATGACCAAAAAGTTAAGCTTTTTGTGTTTATTGAATTTTAGTTAGGTGAGAATTATGCAAGAAAATTATCAAGAATTAATGCAATTGCAACAAAACATGCAAATGTTTGAAAGATATCTTGAAGAAATAGAGATGCAAGCACAAGAGTTAGAAAGAATAAAAATAGCTATTGAAGATTTCTCAAAAACAAAAAAAGGAACAGAAACATTAGTTCCAATTGCAAACGGAATATTCTTCAAAGCAAAGATAGATGACAATACAAAATTTATAGTTAACATAGGCGCAGAAGGAACAGTAGTTGAAATGAATATTGATGAAGCATCAGAATTAATCTTAAAACAAATTGAAACAACCAAAGAAAATCATATTTCAATTACAAATGAATTAAATGCACTAATTGAAAAATTTAAAGAGTTTGAATAAAATGTTTGGCTTCCTTAAAAAAAAGATAAAAGAAACTTCTGAAAAGATTGCAGAAGAGATTGAGGAAAATGCACAAACTGTTTCTGAAGATCAAATTAATGAAGAAGAAAAGCAAGAGTTAGAAAAAGAGAAAAAAGGCTTTTTTAAAAAGATATTTTCTAAGAAGAAAAAAGAAGATTCTGAAGAAATTGAAGAAGAAATTAAGGAAGAAAAACCTCAACCAGAACCAATTGTAGAGGAGAAAGTTGAAGAACCTATTGTTGAACAAAAAAAAGAAGTTATTCTAGAAGAAAAGATTGAAAAGCCAGTTATTGAGGAAGTTAAAGAAGAAAAAATAATTGTTGAACCTACTGAAGAAATTATAGAAGAGAAGGAAGAACCAATTATCGAAGAAAAAGCGGAACCAGTAAAAGAAGTTAAAGAAAAAAGAATTCTTGGAATTTTCAAGAAAAAGCATAAAGAAGAAGATAAAGAATTTCACGCTCCAGAAAAACCACATATTACTGAAGAAAAAGACGTTCCTAAAGTAAAAGAAATTGTAGAGGAGAAAAAAGAAAAATTACTTGATCCAACAAAAAAGAAAAAAGGATTTCTAAAAAAACTATCAGAAAAAATAGTAAAACTAAACATAACAGATGAAAAGTTTGATGAATTATTCTGGGACTTAGAAGTTGCACTTTTAGAAAACAATGTTGCGGTTGAAGTAATAGAGAAAATAAAACAAAATCTAAAACAAGAATTAGAAAGCACAAAAGTAACACGAAGAGCAATTGGAGATATAATTCTAAGTAATCTTAAACAAACAATAGAATCCTTATTTGATTATGAACCAATAAATATTCTAGAAAAAATTAAAACATCAGAAAAACCATACAAAATACTAATGTTGGGAGTTAATGGTTCAGGAAAAACAACAACAATAGGAAAATTAATCAAATACTTCCAAGATAATAATTTAACATGCGTAGTTGCAGCAGCAGACACATTCAGAGCTGCAGCAATCCAGCAAATAGAAGAACACACTAATAATCTTAATACTAAATTAATTAAACATGACTATGGTGCAGATCCAGCTGCTGTTGCATATGATGCAATAGAACATGCAAAATCAAAAGCAATAGATGTAGTTATAATTGATACTGCTGGAAGATTACATAGTAATTCTAATCTAATGCAAGAACTAGAAAAAATAATAAAAGTTTCAAAACCAGATATGAAAATCTTTATTGGGGAAAGTATAACTGGTAATGATTGCGTAGAGCAAGCAACACAATTTAATAAAGCAGTAGGGATTGATTCTATAATCCTTACAAAAGCAGATGTTGATGAAAAAGGCGGAGCTGCAATCTCCATAAGTCATGTGACAGGAAAACCAATTATGTTCATAACAACAGGTCAAGAATATAAAGACTTAAAGAAATTCAATGCACAAGACATCATAGACAATGTTTTTGATGAATAATCTGAGCAATATATTTATAAATAAATGTCTTTTTACAATTTTAAATGCCTCTGTAGCTTAGTGGCTGGAGCGGTCGGCTGTTAACCGACAGGTCGTCAGTTCGATTCTGACCAGAGGCGCTATGAGTCCGTAGCTTAGTCCGGTGGAGTGCTCGACTGATAATCGAGTGGTCGGGGGTTCAAATCCCCTCGGACTCATTTTTAAGGGGTTTCTGAAAGGAAATCCCTTTAATTTATTCTCGGTGGATTTGAACGAAGTTCCTTTGGCACCAAGAATTCTGAAAGAATTGTTGAGTGCAAATCCCCGCGGACTCATTTCATTCTTCCTTTGGGTATTTGAACATATTCAGAAATCTCTGATTTATGATATATCGCTGCGCTACGGAATCCCCTCGGACTCATTTTTTATTCTAAAAAACCAAAAACTTTAATAATTAGCACTCTTAAATATTATTAAAATGAAGATTACAAGATATGCCCAATCCTGTGTATTAATTGAAACCAATAATAAAAGAATTCTAATTGATCCTGGAGTTTACCAATATGAAGAATCACTTGTAGAAACAGATTGGAATAATATTGATATACTGCTTATATCCCATAAAGATCCAGATCATTTTCATCTTCCGGCAATACAAAAAATTCTAGAAAAAGGTAAAACAGAATTTTACACAAGTTCAGATGTTGCAAAAAATTGCACAGAGATTACTCCTAAAATAATCAAAGAAGGAGAAATTATTAATATATTTGGTATTAAAATTGAAGTCACAAAAGCAATACATGGATTTATTCCTTTTTTAAGAGGTAAAGAACCACAAGAAAATTTTGGTTTTATTATAGATGATAATGAAAAAAAGCTTTACTTTTGTGGTGATTCTATTTGTTTTGATAATAATTACAAATGTGACATATTACTTGTTCCAATAAGTAATCATGGACTTGTAATGGGACCTTTTGAAGCTGCAGCTTTTGCTAAAGAAACAGAAGCAGGATTAGTAATTCCTTATCATTATGAAAGTCAGAAATTCCCTGGAAATTTAGAAGAAGCTAAAATTCAATTTGAAAAACTAAATTTAAACTATAAAATTCTTAATTATAAAGAAACAATTACTATTTAATCTTATTCTCAAACAAAACAATTAAATACTATAAGTTCTCAAATATAGGTATATGAAAAATAAAGAGATATTTAACTGGTTAGTGAGAGAGCATGTAGGCAGAGATTGGATGAATGTAAGGCCTCACGTTAGAGAAGGAGTTTTAGGTTCAATAAAAGTTACTCCTGGTAACACAGAAAATCCTTATTATGGAGGAATTTTAATTTTTGCAAAAGGAAAAAAGTTTGCAAGTGATCTTAAAAAGATGAAAATAGTGCTTGCAGGGAAAATGCATATTTCTTATAATGTGTCAACATTTGACAGATTTAGTAGATACTGCAAAAAGTTTAGAGTTGAAGATGGTGCAACAGTTATAGACAAAAGCAATAACTTTGCATATCATGTTTCTGTTTTTAATAATAATCCTCAGATATTTTGGACATTCAAAGAAAGATGGAATTTTGCATTCAAAGGAATCTACAAGAAATATAAAATCGGAAAGATGCTCCCAGCGGATTTTACAGATTACAAAAGTATCAATAAAGTTGGTGACTCAATGGATTTAATAGGTAATAAAACTTATGTTGCAATTGTATTACCTCAAGCTTTCCCAAAAGTTCACACATTTCAAATTAAAAGAACTGCATACACTCCGCTAGGAATGGGCAAAGTAACCCATTTTGATAGTGAAGGATTATTAGAAGAATTCTATCTTGCATACATGCCGAAATATAAAGGACAATTTCTTGATCCAAAACACAAAGTTGTTGGAATCTATAGATATTATGATAGAAGTAGAGGAGTTAAAAAAGCCTTTAGAAGAGAGCTAATTCTTGGTTGCAGTGATTTGAAGAATATTGGGATGAATTAAAGAAACAACTTCTGATAATTAAGAAAAATATTATTTGCAACCTCTTCCTCGTCTAGATTCTTGAGTTCTGCAATCTTTTTAATGACAACAATTACATTACTAGAATCATTAACTTCTTCTTTTATAGGTGCAAGAAAAGGAGCATCAGTCTCAGTAAATAATTTATTTAATGGTGCAATATTAATTATACTATGAAAGTGCATTGCCCTCTCAACGTTTGTAGGAATAGAAAAATACCAACCATTATCAACCATTCTTTGAACATATTTTTTCTTACCAGAATAACAATGCATTACAACTTTCTTAGCTTTCATCTCTTCAAGAACTTCAATTGTATCAAGCTCTGCTTTTCTAGAATGAACAATAATAGGAATATCTTTGTCAATAGAAATTTGAATAAGTTTCTTGAAGTAAAGTTTCATTCTATTCTTAGCTGCATCTGTTAAATCTTCTTTATGTTCATTATCTTTACCTTGAAAATAATCAAGACCAACTTCACCAATTGCAATACAATTAGCATTTCTAATAAACTCTAATTCTTTCTCAATATCTTCATCAGAATACTCTGCTAAATGAGTAGGATAAAATCCGAGTGCAGGTTTAACAATATCATACTTCTTTGCTAATTCCAAAATTTCTCTATTGCCTTTAGGCTCTGTTCCTTGAGAAACTATTACCTTAACTCCCGCAATCTTGCATTTAGAAATAACTTCATCAATACGCTCTATTAAGCCTTCATAATTTAAGTGTGCATGAACATCAATTAATTCCATAATAATCAAATAATTAGAATGTGTTTATTAAGTTTGTGCAGAATTGTAAAAACTAAAGAACAAAAAAATAAGAACATAAATTTAAAAATTTATTAAAAAATAGAATTAGAATTACTTCTTCAATCTTTTACGTTTCTCTTTCTTCATTCTTTTACGCTGCCACTTCCAACGCATTTGACCTTTCTTTTTCCAACGTCTTGAACTTCTCTTCAATTTATCACCAAGTTGTTTTACATATTAATTATTATTTTATTATTATAAACGCTCCGAATGGGATTCGTGCTCAATAATTTTTAATTATTGACACCTCGAGCAAAGCTCTACGGAACTTCGTTCAAATCCCAAAAGGACCATAAACGCTCCGAACGGGATTCGAACCCGTGTCCTCGGCGCGAAAGGCCGAGATGATTGGCCGGACTACACCATCGGAGCAGTGTCATCTACTAATGTGGATTTTATTACCATTTAAAAGCTTTTTGAAATCAACTATAAAATCAATGAGCCCAAGGAAATCACATAGCAAACTTGTTTGCGAAATATCATAAATTAAGAATTTCTGACTATGTTCAAATACCCAAAGGAAGAATGAAATGAGTCCGAGGGGATTTATGCGGGAAATTAAAATTTCCTGCACCAAAGGAACTTCGTTCAAATCCACCGAGAATAAATTAAAGGGATTTCCTTTCAGAAACCCCTTAAAAATGAGTCCGAGGGGATTTGAACCCCCGACCACTGGCTAGCTTAGATCAAAACCTCTTAAGCGAGATTTGGCCATATAAGACCAGCGCTCCACCGGACTAAGCTACGGACTCAGCTAGATAAATAGAAGAAATAAGCTATTTATAAATATATTGTTAGAAATAAGAAAAAGAAAAAATGCTCAATAATTTCTTATTGGCACATAATTACACTTAAACTAATTAACAATTAAATATCCTGGTTCTTTATTCTCACAATTTAAGCAGTAAAAGGGAAATACGCCTTTTTTATCAAGATAAACTTCAATATTTTCAGTGTTTATTCTTTCACTAATTCCAAATTCTTCTAACATAAAGAACATTGGTTCTTCAACAACACCAAAACTAAGAATTAAAGAATCACCTTGTTTTGCATTAATTGATTGAGGATAAACTCTTTCATTGTGAACCATAACATCTATCATTTTGGTATTACAAGTATACTCTGCATTATTCCTTGCAATAGGAACAATCTCTGCATCACCACTAGTATCTTTTATGCTAGTTAACCACATTAAATTTAGAATACCTAAAAGGATTATAACTAACAATAATATAAACAAAATCATATTTTTTCTATTCATTTTTAAAAACCCCTATAAAAATAATAATTAAGCAGGCACAACAAAAACTGGAGGCCTGTTAACATTATTAACAATTATTTTTACATTTTGTGAACTTTCTAGTCTACCATCACTAACAATAACTTTTGTATAATGAGTTCCTTCATCATCATGTGTTGTTAGATAAGTATCAGAGTTCATCCAACCAGAGAAAGTTACTACAAGTGCATCTTCTTCTGCATCACTTACATTAACATCAATCACAACAAGTTCACCTTCATTAACAACAATTTCTGCAATTGGTGCAAGGTAGGGTCTTGTATTTATATGATCAATAAATATATTAAATCTCTTTGTTATAGTATTAACACCATCATTAACCTTAACATATGATGAATAAGTTCCAGCATCACCATCTTCAGTTGCCCAAACACCATCAGCATCAAAAGGAGATGCAAAAGTTACAATAGTTTCATCACCATCTTCATCAACCACAACAGGTTCTAACAAAATAATATCAAATTCAACAGCATTAATATCTACAATACCACTAACAGTAGGAAGCCTATTCTTATCTTTAATTATAACTTTAATTTCTTTATTAACACTATTATTATTAGCATCTTTAGAAGCTACAAAGACAGTATATTCTCCTGCATCATTATAGTTTGTTTGGTATATTTCTTCTGTCATAAAACCAGAATAAGATAATGTAAAAACATCTCCTTCGATATCATAAACATTACAGTTTAATTCAACAGTTTCTGTTTCAGTTACGGTAATAACTTCTGGACAATCTATAACTGGCCCCTTATTTCTTGGATGAATAACTATTAAAACATATTCTTTAACTATTAAATCACCGTCAGTTGCAGTTATAGTTATTAAATATTTACCAGCATCACCATCATTAGTTTGCCATAATCCAACAGCATTAAATGGGCCAGTGAAACTATATTGAATAATATCTTCATCAGGATCTATTGCTTTAGGTTGAAGATCAATTAATTCACCTTCAATAATATTTAATGTTAATGAAACATCAGATTCATCAACATTATCATCAGCATAATTAATCAAATCTCGATTATCATCAGTTTGATCATTTAAAGGCTCATCAAACATGATTTCCTTTCTATCAGAATTAGAACCTGTATCGAAAGCATCAATCTCGTTTGGAGCATAAGTTAAACTGCAAGCAGAGAGAATTAAAGTTGCAATTATAATAAACACAAAAAGTGTTAAGTTATTTTTTTTCATTATCAATCACCTTACCTATTATATAAATAGTAAATTCCCCCCTCTTTTTAAAAAGAAAATTAACAATTAAAAAGTAATTAAACAACCTCATATTTAAATATTTCTATTTTGGAGTGAGAACAAAAGAGGAGTTTATAAAGAAAAATATAATTAATCAATAAAAAGACAAAAATAAAGGATTTTGGCCTAATTTAACAGCAATTTCCATAATATAATATTATTAACCAGTATTAAACTCAAATAAGCTTACAAGTAATTTATCTATAACTTATGAGTAATAGCATTTGCAAATTTTCTTGCAAATAATGAAACATTTATAAAATAATCAGGCCTTTACAAATTAAGTAATAATTATTAGTTAACATATTGGGGTGTTCTAGTGGAAAAAGAACAAATAAAACAAACAAAACATCATAAACAAGATAATGATGAAAGCAACATAAATATTAAAGATGTAGGAATAAGTATAAAAACATTTTTCTCAAACAA
>CAYLIL010000006.1:0-13715 GCA_964384045.1 uncultured Methanosarcinales archaeon | reverse complement strand
TGAAGAGAAACAAAATTTAGGCACTATAATTTCTTCAATTTCGATGCCTTTAGTTATTGTTATACTTGTTTTTATCGTGCTTATTGTTGTAGTAATTTTAGCAAGTAAAAAAAAGTATCATGAACTAAATTCAAATAAGAACCAATAGTTTTTTCTTTTTTCTTTTTTTTAGATATTCTTTCTTCTAGCTCTAGCTTTTAACAAATTTTTTAAACTATCTTCTTATATAAAATTATACAATGATAAAAATAACAGCAATTGGTGGTCATTATGAAATTGGTAGAAATTGCACTGCTATTGAAGTAGATGATGAAGTAGTAATACTTGATATGGGTATTCATCTAGAACATTACATAAATTATACTAATGATGAAGATTTAAGATTTGCTCCTAGTGGAGAGGATTTAATAAAACACGATGCTATCCCTAATGTTAATATTATTAAAGATTTGTGGAAGAAAACAAAAGCAATAATTGTTACTCATGCTCATCTTGACCATATAGGGGCTATACCTTTCCTTGGTGATAGATTTCCTAATGCTGGCATTTACGGTAGCCCATATAGTATTGAGCTTTTATCTGCTATCTTAAAAGATGAAAAGATAAATATAGGTAATAAGCTTATTCCAAAGCCAGTAAATTCTACTTTTAGAATTTCAAAAAATATTACTATTGAATTTATTAGTGTAACTCATTCTACTCCTCAAGCGGTTATGGTTATTGTTAAAACAAAGTATGGTGATATTCTATATGCTAATGATTTTAAATTTGATGACACTCCAACTCTTGGTGAAAAACCAAATTATGAAGCTTTGAAACGAATTGGTGCAAGTAATAATCTTAAAGTTTTAATTACAAACTCCTTGTATGCTGATGACCCAACACACACACCAAGTGAAAGCATTGCCAAGGAGATGGTTAGAGAAGTTCTTCTTGAGAATGATTCAAAAGGCAAAACTGTTCTTATTACTACTTTTTCAAGTCATATTGCAAGATTAAATAGTATAATTAGTATAGGAAAAAGACTAAATAGAAAAATTATTTTAATGGGTAGATCTTTAACAAAATATGTTCATGCTGCAGAAAATGTTGGTCTTGTTAATTTCTCAAAAGATTGCCGACTTATAACTTATGGTTCACAAATAAAAAGATTTTTTGAAAAAGAATCACACCCTGAAAGATATCTATTTATTGTTACAGGTCATCAAGGTGAACCTCAAGCTGTTCTTGGTAAACTTGTTAATAGAAATTGGTTAAGATTTATGCCTGGGGATAATGTTATATTTTCTTCTTCTGTAATACCTGTTGAGAATAGTATAATAAATAGAGAAAAACTTGAAAAAGAACTTTTAAAATATAAAGTTAAAATCTTTAAGGATGTTCATGTTTCTGGTCATGCAGGCAGGAAGGATTTGAAAGATTTAGTTTTAATGGTTAACCCAAAATATATTATTCCAATACATGGTGATGAGAAGAAATCTTTAGCTATGAAAGAACTTTCAATACAACTTGGTTATAAAGAAGAAAGAATTAAGATTCTCAGAAATGGTAATAAGTTTGAGATTAATTAATAAATAAATTAACTTATTGTTTCTTCATCTTTTTTGTCTTCTATTGTTATAAAATTCTTAGCAAAAAATGTAGCTATTGTTGAAACTATTAATGAATAAATTATTGTTACTAAAGTTAGATTTAGGAGAGTAGCCATTTCAGGTATATTAAGGAAAGATATTGTAAGTATAACTGTTGCTACGGCAATACCTTTTGTCATATTTAATGACATAAAAATAAGTTCTTTTTTATTGTGTTCCTTACCGATAGATAAGTGTAATGATAAATATCTACATAAAGTCATTATTATATAAATTACAAATGCCTTAATAAAAAAGAGCGTGTTTGCCCTTGGAAGTTTTGTTATTGTTCCTATTAGAACAAAAACTAATATTTCTAATGAAGTTGAAAATATTGAACTAAATTCTCTTAATAAGAATTTCTTTTTTACATATGTATTTCCAAATAACAATCCTAATGTTGCAACTGCTAACACTCCGTTACCTTTTAATTGTTCTGCTATTACATATGTTATTAAAGTTGCAGTAAGTATTGCGATTGGACTATACTCTTGTGAATAATATCTTTTCATAACTTTAAATATTATAATTCCTATAACTATTCCTGTGCCTATACCAGTTACAATTTGTTGTATAAATGGGCCAATTTGTGTAAGAACTGAGATTGCATGCGTTTCTGTGGTTATTAATCCAAGTAGAATAAAAGGGAATATTACAACAATTGGTGTATTTACTATTGCTTCAACTTTAAGAAATTCTAGAACTCTACTTGTTTTATCCTTGAACATTACAAACATACTAGCTGGATCTGTCCCAGTTGCTAAAAATGCAAATATTAATGCTAAGATTATGTTTGTTGTTGTTAATCCATTATTAAAAAATAATAAGAAAGTTACAAATCCAACAAAAATAACACTTAAAAACATAAAGATACTAGTTAATTTTAATGCTTTATAGGACATTTGATTCATTTCTTTGAGGTTCATTCTTGATGCACCATCAAAAACAATCATTACAAGTGCTAAAGTTGCAATAGAAACAATAAATGTTGGTGAAAACTTAAACAGATCATTGTTATTATAAGTTAATGAACCAGCAAGCACACCTGCTAGAATTAACAAAAGCATATTGCTTATTTTAAGTTTCTCAGAAAATATTGAAACAAGTAAACCAATTACTAATACTATTGCAATGCTTGTGAGGTATATTAAAACTTCCATTTTATTTGTTTTCTATATGTGAACTAACATAAGTTAATATGTTAAATAAAATTGTAGTTAGGTCATAAATTTTACTCTTGTCTTTTTCATTTAAATTTTCATACTTCTTTATTATTTTAAGATAAATTTCTTTTGATTCTTTAGAGTTATTTCTTTGTAATAATATATATGATTTATTTATTAGAGTTATAATCTCCATTAATTCATTCTGTTTTAATGGAACAAGATTGATTTGTTTTAATTCATTTTTTAGTGAATCTGATACAGTAATTGCAATAAATTTAATAATATTATAATCTAATATTATATCATTGATTGTTACTATTCCTTTTCTTCCATCTGATTCAAATGTTAGAAATCTGTCAATTAAAGTTAATAAGATTTTTCTAAATTCTTCTGTTGTTTCAAGAGCAATTATTTTCTTCATAAATAATTCTTTAGATGAATCATAATTAACTTCTAATATTTCTGAGAATAATTTTCTGAATATAATAAAAAGATCAGAATCTAATTTCTCTTTTTCACTCTTATCAATATTTTCTTTTTGTGAAACTTTAACTAATTTGTTTTCATAAGATTTTAATTCGTTAATAAAGTTCTTTTTATTTTTTCCTAGAAGATAAATTTGTCTTGCATGTTTCTTTACTATATTCCAAGCTAATTTTGAAAATAATTGTTTAATTTGCTTTTTAAATATTTTATACAAGATTATTATTGCTAAAAGTATAAATATTAATGATCCTATAACCCAAGTTAGTATTTTATTTGAATCTTGTATTATTGCTGCAAGTTCAATTGTTTTACATGGTTCACATGAGCCACCACAATCAACACCTAATTCATTTCCATTCTTTACACCATCTGTGCAAGATTCAAGATAAGCACATAATTTTATTAAGTTTGGTATTCCAAATCTTTTTTGTTCATCTTCATTACAACCATTTTTATCTAGGCAGATTCTTTCTTGAGTTCCGCTATCTCTACAAGGTGTCCATTCTCCACATTCCCAATTAGGATAACATGCTCCTTCAATTTCATAAAAACAATCTCTGTATAAGGTATATTCATAATTATCTGCGTCACATCCTTCTTGATCATAACAAGTTCTTTTTTGATAACCATTAATATTCTCTGGTCTTAACGCTGTTGGTGAATAACAATCACTCCAACCTTGGCAAGTCCAATCCTCACTACAAGTGCTACTTCTTGATGAACCTCCGCCGCTACTTCCACCAGAACTTCCTCCTGTTGAACCTCCAGATCCATCAGAACAAGTTATTGTTAATTTTGGAAATGGTGAAGATATTGCAAATTCATCCTCTGGGTCTTCAACCATAAAACCTATTGAAAATTCTCCACATTCACCATAAGATATTATTGTAACTTCTCCTGTGTCTTGATTAATTGTAATGTTATAATAATTTGGCGCTTGACTTTGAAATAATGAATAAGTAAGTTGATGTCCATCAATATCCCTAAAGTAATCATTAAGGTGGTAAGGTATTTTTCTTGAATGTTCTACCATAGTTATATTTGGTAGCTGAGCATAATATTCTGGTGCAGTGTTGTTTAATGTTACTATAAAATTATATTCATAAGAAGATGTTTGGCTATTATTGTTGCATATATCACTTTCTTCAGTAACAACAATTATTGCATTATGGCTGCCCCAAGTTTCATTAGTTGAAGTATAATTTATTGTTCCATTTGGTTGGATTGTAAAGATTTCTGTTTCTGTATCAAAATATGATGAGAATGTTAAAGTATCATTATTAACCTGAGTATAACTTAAATTACAAGTAAAAGTCTCATTTGTGTGTAATGAGTAGTTAGCTGAACAACTTTCGTTTATATCCTCTAGTTGAATAAGTTTATCTAAACAGAAATTTACACTTGCCACATCTTTTGAAGCAAATGTATTAAGATCTATTATTCCTGATTGGGTAAAAGAATATAATACTAACAGAATATTAAATGTTATAAATAATATTAAAGTCATTAAAATTATTAGTTTAGTGTGCCTTTTCTCCATTATTGTATATATTCAGCATTATATTTTAAAAACTTTTCTTATAATATAATATATATAATAAGAACTTAATTAGAAATAGTAATTTCTCTCTTTATTATGGATGTCCAAGGTTCATCTTCTGGTGTAGAATCATGAGTTGTAGCTATTGTTAATAAGTATTCTCCATTAGGAAATTCTTTTGAATCAATTACAAACTCAGTGTTAAATGAGGCTTCAATAAAATTTATGAAGGTATCTTCATCTTCTACTGGATTAGCTGAGTGTTCTGGTGAAACCATAACTAATATTTCTTCTGTTCCATAAGGATAATTGTTTATTGTTATTTGCATAAACCCACTTATAACCTCATTTTCTGGAATTATTGTTATTTCTAATTCATCAACAATATCTGTTTCAATAATAATATCTTGGTTAATTTGTTCTATTTCAATAGAATTACTATCAGATAAAATTGGTGCTTGATAATTACTAAAATTATTATTATTAATTAAAGATTGGGATCCATGTTGTGTTTCATAACTTATTAAAATTATTGCTGCAAAAATTAAGATTATTAATAAAATTACAGATATTATCTTTAGAAGTAATTTCTTTTTTTTATGCATACTGAATAATTAGCACATATTTATTAAAAACTTTTTGGTTAAAGAATGATTAAAATATATTATTTTTCAAGCATTGTAGTTAATTATTTAAAGAACACTTTCTTTCTTACATTATATGAAAGCAATTGTATTATTCAGCTCTGGAATTGACAGCCCTGTTGCAGCATATCTTGCACACGAGAAAGGTTTAGAGGTTATTGGATTAAATTTTTACAATAAAGAATTAACTGAAGATTATAAAAATAAAATGCTTGAGTTAGCAAAAATTGTTGGGATAAGCAAAATTTATTTTGGAGATCATTCTATAAGCCACAAAGCATTCAGAGAAAATTGTAACCCTAGATTTCAATGTATTTTTTGTAAGAGAATAATGATGAAAATTGCTAGTAAAATTTGTGAAAAAGAAAATGCAGATTTTGTTATTACTGGCGATAACATTGGTCAGGTTGCAACTCAAACTATTCCTAATTTAGAAGTTGTTTCATCTTCTACTAATAAAATAATTCTTAGACCAATCTTAACTTTTGATAAAAATGAAACTGTTGAGATTGCAAAAAAGATTGGAACTTTTGATGTTAATCTTAAATTTAAAGGCGGTTGCCCTTTTCTTCCAGATAAACCTGCAACAACATCTAACAAGAGAAAGATTGAATTCGAAGAGAACAAGATTGATGTTGATGCTTTGATTGATGAAATAGTAGAAAAAATAAAAGTAATAAATTAAATCAATTCATCAATAGGTGGTTTCTTGTTGTTTACATTAGTATCTTTATTTTCTGTAGGTCCAACAAGGTTTGATGCTTCAGATTCTAAATCCACACCTTCTTCTTTAAGTGCTGCAATATGCATTTTCATAATTTCTTCAACAATTCCTAAGATTCTTCCTAGTTCTTGTCTTTCTTTTGCAAGAGTTGATAATGAACCTTTGTGAAATCCAATTTTTTCTTCTTTAGACATTTCTTTTTCTTTAGCCATTATAATCACCTTAATATTCTATCAATATTGTTAATACTTTTTGCAACATCTTCGCCTTTTTTTGTTAGAGAAATTAATTTTAATCTACCTTTTCTTTTGAAAGTTACTAAACCATCTGTTTCCATTTCTTGTAAAATTTTAACAATATGGCTATAAGTGCAATCAATTTTTTTTGCAATTGTAGAAGCATAGATTTCAGCTTGTGTATTAATTAAAGTTAACAATAACCTCGCTGGTTTTTCTCTAAACAAAAGATTAAATGTTGGTTTTTTCATAAAAAATGTTAAAAAGGATTTATTTATAAAGCTTTTGGATTGTATTCATAAACATATATTTTGGGTTATATACTTAATTATTAAGTTTGCTAACAAAAACTTAATAAAGAAATTGTTGCTCACACTTTATTATAAGTAATTAGGTGATAATAAATGGATTTAGGAAAATATGGGCCAGAGACTCATAAAAAAATATTAGAATTTTGGAAGAACAATGAGATTTATCCTAAATCTAGAATTATTTTCGAAAAATCAAATAATAAAAAACCTTTTTACTTTCTGCAAGGTCCACCTTATACTTCTGGTAAGTTTCATATGGGTCATGCTTGGAATAATTCTATGAAAGATTTTGTTATGAGATTCAAAAGAATGAATGGCTTTGAAGTTTGGGATCGTGGGGGTTATGATATGCATGGTTTACCAACTGCAAGAGCAGTTCAGAAGTTACATAATCTTAAAACTAAAAAAGATATTGAAAATTTTGGTTTTGAAAAATTTACTAATGAATGCATAAAATTATCTACTGGATTTGCTAAACAAATGAATCAAGACCTTTGGGATATGGGTGTTTGGATGGATCATGAAAATGCTTACATGCCTATTACTCAAGAATATATTGACGGTGTTTGGTTTCTTGTTAAAACTGCACATGAGAAAAAAAGATTATATGAAGGATTAAGAACAACTACTTGGTGTAGAGATTGTGGAACTGCACTCGCTAAGCACGAACAAGAATATACCGAATTAGTTGATAAAAGTATTTATGTTAAGTTTCAAAGTAAAGACGATGAAAATTTATATTATATAATTTGGACTACTACTCCTTGGACTATCACTTTTAATCTTGGTATTATGGTTCATCCTGAATTTGAATATTGCAAATTAGAAGTTGATGTTAATGGTAAAAAAGAATTTTGGGTTCTTGCTAAAGAATTAATTGAAACAGTAATGAAGAAAACTGAATTTAAGTATAAAATTGTTGATACTTTTGTTGGTAAAACTCTTGAAGGAAAAAAGTATAATCATTTTTGGGCTAAAGATATAAAAGATTTAGGGGATATTGATGCTAAGTATGATAATGCTCATTCTATTTTATTAAGTAAGGAATATGTTACTTTAGATTCTGGAACTGGTCTTGTTCATACTGCACCTGGATGTGGTCCTGAAGATTATGAAATTGGCCATAGAAATGGTTTACCACCATTTAATACTATTAATGAACAAGGTAAATTTGTTGAAGGTTATATTGAGTTTACAGGGTTAACTGCTAAGGTTGATGATAAAAAGTTTATTGAAAATATGGAGAAACTTAATGTTCTTGTTACTAAAGAAGATTATGTTCATGATTATGCAAAGTGTGAAAGATGTCACACTCCTGTTGTTTTTAGAACAACTAAACAATGGTTTTTTAAAGTTGAAGATCTTAAACCAAAAATGCTTGAGTTTCATAAAAAAACAACTTGGGTTCCAAAAACAGGAGGCAATGCTTTTGCTTCTTGGCTTGAAAACTTAAGAGATAATTCTATTACTAAACAAAGATTTTGGGGAACTCCTCTCCCTGTTTGGAGATGTAATAAGTGCAATAAGATAGAAGTTATTGGTTCTCGTAAAGAATTAGAAACTAAAGTTAAAGACTTACCAGAAAATTTACATAAGCCTTGGATTGATACTGTTAAATGGAAATGTGAGTGTGGTTCTGATATGATTAGAATTCCTGATATTATGGATGTTTGGATTGATGCAGGAACTGCTGTTTGGAATTGTCTTGATTATTCTGTTGATAAAAAGAATTTTGAAAAGTTCTTTCCAGCAGATTTTATCTTAGAAGCAAGAGAACAAGTTCGTGGTTGGTTTAATTTGTTAATGATTACTTCAACACTAGCTTTTGATAAGTGTCCTCTTAAAGCATGTTATATGCATGGTATGTTAACAGATGTTGATGGCGTAAAGATGTCAAAGTCTATTGGTAATGTTATTAAACCTACTGAATTAACTGATAAGTATGGTGCAGATACTTTAAGGTTTTATATGTCTAGAACTAAAGCTGGGCAAGATGTTAATTTTTCTTGGTTAGAAGCAGAACTTGCTTACAAAACTTTAATGATTCTTTGGAATGTTCATAAATTAGTAATTAACTATGCAGATGAAATAAATGTTAAGCCTTCTTTAATTGTTGATAAGGATTTAGATATTTCTTCTAAATATATAATGAGCAGATTACATTCAACTCTTAAATCTGTTACAGAAAAGTTTAATAATTATCATCTTGATCAAATTCCAAAAGAAATTGAAGAATTGTTTTTAGAATTATCTAGAACTTATATTCAATTAAATAGAGACAATATGGCTCTTGGTTCTGATAAAGAAAAGATTTTGTATGTTATGTTTACTGTTCTTTATGAAACTGTAAAAATGTTAACTCCAATATGTCCTTTTATTACAGAACAAATTTATCAAAACTTTAAAGAAAAAGGATTTGTTAAAGAAGAATCTGTTAATTTAGAATTTTGGTCTAAATTTGATGAGAAGTTTATTGACGCTAATTTTGAAAAAGAGTTTTCTTTAGCTCTTACAGTAGTTGAAGCAGGCCTTAATGCAAGAGATAAAGCACAAATTGGTGTAAGATGGCCATTAATGACTTTACTTATTGATACTGATAAGAAAGAAATTGTTGAAAAATTTTCAGATATAATTAAAACTCAACTGAATATTAAAAACATTGAGTTTGGTGCACCTGAATTTGATATTCAAGTTAAAGTTAATTATCGGTCTTTTGGTTCTAAGTTTGGATCAGAAACTGGAGAGATTCTTACTAAAATTAAAGGTAAAGAAGAAGAGATTGCAAATGTTTTCAAATTAGATAAAGATTATTCTGTTGACTTTGGTAAAGAACCAGTTGTTTTAGGTAAAGATTTATTTGATATAACTAAAGTTTGTGAAACGCATATAGTCGCTGAATCTAAGCTTGGTGAAGTTTATCTTGATAAAACAATGAATAAAGATTTAGAAAATGAAGGCTTTGCTAGAGAGATAACTAGAAGAGTGCAATCTTTAAGAAAGAGTGCTGAAATGAATAAATCAGATAGAATAGAATTATTCTTGCAACTACCAAGTGAGCTTGATCTCACTGCATTTGAGGACAATCTTAAGACTAAAGTTGGTGCTATTTCACTTACCCATTCAGATGTTAATTCTTGTGAGTTCAAATCTAATGAAAAGATTAAAGGTAAACTGATATCAATAGGTTTTAATAAAAAATCAACTGATATTGATTGGAAGAAAGAGTTAAAATGACTAAAACAAAAAAAGTTTTATCAATAATATTAACTGTTTTATTAGTTGCAAACATAACCTTCTTTGCACTTGGTAAGCTTGGTGTTTGGCAATTCTGGATTAGTCTTGCTGTTATTGCATTACTTGCACACTTTGGTATGCCTAGAATTAGATGATTTATTCTTTAGTTAGATTTATATACTTTGCTGTGTTTCTGTAATTTTATGAATATTTTATTATCAGACAATATTAATAGCCTAGGAGTATTATTTGGTCAATTATATGTCAATTTATATAGTCTGGATAATGAAGTTAATATCTCAGAAGATATTTATAATGAAGATTTTTCTAAGGTAAATGTTGCAATTGTTCATCCGGAATATGATAATAAAAATCAAGGTTGGTCAAAATTAGATAAAATAATGGATGAACATAAGAATATTCAATTTCATTTAATGATTAATAATGCATCTGAACGTAAAGATTTTTTTGGAATTAAAGAAAATTTAATCTATATTGATAATAATAACACAAATGAGATGTATTCAGATCCAGTTAAATTTATAACTAATCAATATACTTTGTTTTTACAAAAACAGAAATCTTAATTACTTTTTCTTCTTAAATAAAGAAAATCTTTTCTTTTTTGTTTTAGCTTTTTTAACTTGTTTTGTAGAAGGTTTTTTCTTAGGCGTTACTTTTTTCTTAGTTGCAATTTTTTTAACTGGTTTGCTTTTAGTTGTTTTTTTAGCTTTAGTTGTAGTCTTCTTCTTAGTTGCAATTTTCTTTTTAACTGCTTTTTTAGGTTCAGCTTTCTTTCTTATTACCTTTTTTACAACTATTTTCTTCAACTTTGTTGAAGGCTCAAAAGATTTATCTTTTGTTGTTTTAACAGCTTTAGGTTTATCAATAGGTTTTTTCTCAACTTTTGCAACTATCGGTTCTTTACTTATTTCTTTTTCAAGTTCTATAATCTTTTCAGTAAGGAATGCAATTGTTCTTTCACTTGATTGTAAGTTCATTATTCCTCCGCAATCAGGACATTTAAAATTTATTTCAAAAGCATTATCAAAATTCATTCTAGTACAAGCATTCTTACACATATAGAAATCTTCAGTTGTTTCTTGTTTAAGTCTAATTTTAAGCTTTTCTAACTTAGCTTTCTTGATTTTTCTTATAATATATGGAAATTCAGCTAAATTAAGGCTCCAATAACATATATACCAACCTTTTAACTTATCTTTCTTTCTATTAAAGATTACAATATTATCTTCTAGTAATTTATATAGTATTTGTCTAACTCTATGTATTTCAATAGTTAGATCTTTTGCAATTACAAACTCAGAAATGTTATCTTTTCCATTTAAGTATAGCGTGAGGGGTATAGCTTCAGAACCAAATATCTCATTGGTAATATACTCAATCTCTTTTTTTATTGCCATTTTCTTACTGGAATTAGATTTACGCATTGAGGGTATTTAAACCTTGCGTTTATTATTTAAAGACCTGTTATTACTTATTAGTTTATGCTTTTAAATAGTTTGTTATTGTGTAGAATATATATTTATAAATGGTTTAGTTGAATTATAGAAAATTGGCCTTTTGATATTCAAAGTTGCTGCATTCATCACAAATGTCGTTAACGCTGTTAATTATTTGTATCAATTATTCCCAAAACCTTTATATACCAATTACTTGTAATACTAGATATTATAATTATATTGAGGTAATAAAATGGCAAAAAAGAAAAAAACAACTAAAAAGAGTGAAAAAACAAGTATGAAATGTAATATTGGTACAAAGTGTAAATCTTGTGAAGGCGGAGGAGTATGGTTCTTAGGTTTCATTGGTGCAATGTTTTACTTTATGTCAACTGCAGTTGGTTTCTGGGGTGTAGTTTTAGGAATTTTGAAATCTATTGTGTGGCCAGTATTTTTGGTTCATGGTTTACTTAAGTTTTTAGGTTTGTAATTTTGAATTCAAATAGAAAAGTTGCAATCTGGGTAGGTATTTTTATACTTTTAGCTTATGTTGTTTTAGTTAATACTCTTACTGATTCAAAACTATTAGTAACTTCTCTTGAAGTTATTAGTGGTCTTGCTGTTATTGGAATTGCAGTTTTATTATTTCCAATTCTAAAGACTTTCAATAAGAAATTAACTAAGTGGTATCTTAGTCTTAAGTTTGTTGAAGGTTTACTTATGGTTGTTGCAGGTTTTTTATTTTTATCTCTTTCTTTAGCCGCACGTGATTCAATTTATCTTGTTCACACTTATGTTTTTATTGTAAGTGCTTTTATGTTGTATTGGTTATTATATCAATCAAGAATAGTTCCAAGATATATTTCTATTTGGGGTATGATTGCGATTATTATATTATTAATTGTGAATTCAATAGAAGTTGCAGGAGTTAACTCTATAATTTTAACATCTCTTTATGCTCCAATAATCTTGAATGAAGTATACTTAGCAGGTTTCTTAATTTTTAAAGGGTTTAAAATAAGTAGATATTAGTTTTTTTATATTACTCTTTATGAGCATTATTAACTTCTACTTAGTAGTTAAAGAAGAAAGATTTATAAAGTGAATTGAATTTATCTTTATTAGAATGAAATCAATATCAACAGAAAGAATTAAAGCAAATTTAAAAAATATTGAACTACTTTTACCTGAAGCAGAAACTGTTTTGTATGATTTTGCAAGTTATTTATCTGATAGATTAAGTTTAAGTATAGTTCCTGGTGGGTTTAATGTAAGTTATTCTAATGTATTAAGTAATATGGAAAGAGGTATTTCTGATTTTCCAACTAAACCTATTCCAGTTAGATTACTAAATCAGACTCCTACAGTTCATTTATATCTAGCTGATGCCCTACCCCAAATTGCTGATGCTGTTTGTCCAAAAGAGTTTGCAAATGGTGTGAAAGAGTTCTATGAGCAAGTTAAAGCTAAAGTAAATAAATAATTTATTTTATCTTTCACAAAACATTTTATTTCTTACATTTTAGTATTGTTAATAGTAAGACTTAAATACTTAGTATAATTCTTATTAAATATGTTAAAACACGTATTCAGATGCTTCCAAAAAAAAGAATTCTTTCCTTTTGAAGATATGAGCGGAGTTAAGCAGCTTATTTTAACTAAATTACAGTATTATTTTTTAGTTGAAAGATTAAATTATGGTATTGAAAAGAAATTAGAAGATGGTTTAGTAATTACAGTTAATAAAGAAAAAGATGTTTCTAGAATTAATGATTTTTATATTATTCCAAATAAATTCAAAACCATTTCTAGTGTAGACTTATCAGGTGTTGAGGAATCAGAATGGTATAAAAGTTTATTATCAAAATTAATAGAAAAACAACAAAAAATAGGTTATTATTTTCATACACATCCAGAGTTAGAAATCCATGGTTCAAATTATCATGAAGAAGCAAGCACAATAAGAGATATTAGGTTTTTTCCAATAATAGAAAAGAATATGAAACCTAAAGAAAAGAAATTGTTTCAAGCTCGGAGAAGATTAGGGAGCATAATAATGGAAAAATTCAAAAAAGGTAAAGTTAGCTTGTTTGGTTTTACGCCAGCAATTAATGCCTATTATGAAGGCCCTCTAGTTCATCATAGGAAAGTTCATTCATTAGAAATAATTGTTCCTGAATTAAATTTAAAATTTAAATCTTACATACATTAAAAATTAATAATATTTTAAGAATTTTCTTATCAAATAATGACTTTTACATAAAAACCTTTATATATAAACAT
>CAYLIL010000005.1:0-14341 GCA_964384045.1 uncultured Methanosarcinales archaeon | reverse complement strand
AAGAAAAGCGTTTGTTGTAAAACAAAAAAATATTCTTGGTAAGAAAAAAGCTGAAGAAGAAGCTAAGAAAATAATTAAAACAACTATTGATATAGGTCATCTTAATCAGTGGAGAAAACACTTTAAGAGAGATGAAGAAAATAATGAAAGTGATAAATCTTTTAATAAAAGGTTTGACAAGTGGGTTCTAAAAGAAGTTGAGAAAATGCATAAGGCAGGAACCCTTGGACATTTTCACTTAACAGATAACTTTGGTTATGATGATGAACATTTAACTCCAGGCCAAGGTAATGCTCCAATAAAAGAATTTGTTAAAATGCTTAAAGACAAAGGCTATGATGATTTCATTATTGAAGGTGGAAGTTTTAATGCTGTAAATACTTTACATGATACTTGGTCTTATTTTGGAACACCAGTTTATGCTTCTGGGCCAAGAGGAAATTTTAGAGATTTTAGACATCAACATGCACAATATAAATCAACTCCACTATATATTGCAGGAGCTTATGCACCAAGTAACCAGTTTAAGACTTGGAGTGAGGTTCCTTTACATTAATCTTATAGTATTAACATTAACTTTATAAAAAAAGAGCATTATAATTAGTAACAAAGGGGCGAGCAATGAATTTTACAATAAAGAAAAAGAATCCTATAATTGAAGATCAAAAAAAGAGTATTGATAAAAAGGATTTAGATATTGCGTATGAATTCTCAAAAGTAATAATTAAAGAATTCCAAGATTTTATTAAAGCAATAATTTTATTTGGAAGTGTATCTAGAAAAGATAAAACAAGTGGAGATATAGATATTCTTATAATACTTGATGATGTTCAAATACAATTTAACAGACCAATTATTCAAGGTTACAGAGTTTTAGTAGAAAAAATAATTGAAAAAGTCTCACCTAAAATTCATGTGACAAATATGAGACTTACAAATTTCTGGGAATATATAAAAATTAGTGATCCAATTGCAATTAATATTCTTAGAGATGGTATCCCCATTATTGACACAGGAGTATTCACTCCACTTAAACTATTGTTATATCAAGGTAAAATAAAACCAAGCAAAGAGTCTATTTATAATTATATAAATAGAAGTGAACATTCAATAATAAGTTCTAAAAACCATATTTTAGCTGCATGCGTTGATCTTTATTGGGCAGTTATTGATTCTGCTGAAGCTGCACTCATGAAGGCTGGAGATGTTCCTCCAGGACCAAGTCATGTTCATAATTTAATTGAAGAAAAATTTGTTAAAACTGGCAAAGTTGAAAAAAAATATTCAATGATGTTACATGAATTTTATCATTTAAATAAAGCAATTGAACATAAAGAAATAACTTATATTCCTGCACAACAATATCAAGAATATCTTCATAAAGCAGAGGATTTTATTAAGTGTATGCAAGGAATTATTGATTCTGTGTAGTTTCTTTTTAAATCAAAAAGACAAACCTTTAAATATAGCTAACTATATGCTATTATTATGGCTTTTGACCCTTCATCTATAATAAGAAAATCTAAAGAGAATGCTCAGAAAAAGGCATCTAGAGTTATTAATAATAAGCCTAAAACTCAACTAACTCAAGTAAAAAAAGAAGATATTCTTGCAATTGTAAGAAATAAAGGGCCAGTAACTCCTACTGAAATTAAAAGAGACCTTAAAGTTGAATCATATCTTATTTCTGCTGTTCTTTCAGAATTAGTTAATAGCCACATATTAAATACTACTAAAGTAAAGAAAGGAACAAGTATATTTTATTATTTACCAGAACAAATAGGTAAGTTAGAAAATTTAATTTCTTTTCTTAATGAAAAAGATCAAGTTACTGTTAAATTATTAAGAAATAAAAAAGTTATGCAAGATAAACCTCAAGAATTATTCACTAGAGTTTCTCTTAGAAAAATTCCAGATTATGCTAAACCAATTAACATTAGAATTTCTGAAGACGAAGTTAAATTGTTTTGGAAATATTTTCTAGTTAGTGATGATGAAGCTAAAGCAGTTATTAGAAAAATACTTACACCAATGTTTAAGAAACCAGAAGAGAAACCTAAACAGGAAGTAAAGCCACAACTTAAGCAAGAAGTTAAACCTAAAGTTGAGAAAAAGATTCAACCAATTAAAGAAAAAATTAAACCTATTCTTAAAAAAGCAATTTCGATCAAAAAACAATTAAAAATAGAAAACCCCCAAGAAGCGCAAACAACTTTTATAGATAATACTTCTAAGATAGAAGAAAAACTATACAAAGACGATAAGTTCTTAGATTTAAGAGCTAAATTAAAACAAAAAAATATTATTATTAAGGAAGCAACTTCAATCAGGAAAGGAAAAGAGTATGATCTTGTTATAATTATTAAAACATCAATTGGAGAATCAAGATTCTTTGCAAAATATAAAAATAAAAAGAGGTGCAATGATGCAGATATTAGTACTGCACTCGTTGTTGGCCAATCAAAGAATTTACCTGTTGCATTCATTACATCTGGTGGACTAACTAAAAAAACAAAAGAACAAGCTAAAACCTTATTCAAGAACGTTATGATTGTCGAGGAATTTTAGATGGGAGTAGCACTAACAAATCTTCTTAAGATTAGAGAAATTAGTATCAAAGATTTAGAAGGAAAGATTCTAGTTGTTGATGGACAAAATATGCTTTATCAGTTTCTTACAACTATTAGACAACAAGATGGTTCTTTACTAACAGATTCTCATGGAAGAGTTACAAGCCACTTAATTGGTTTAATTTCAAGATTGACTAACTTTCTTTCAAAAAAACTAAAAATTATTTTTGTATTTGATGGTAAAGTTCCAGATTTAAAATATAATGAAATCCAAAGAAGAAAAGGAATAAAGATTGACGCTCAAAAAAAATATGAAGAAGCTTCTGCTAAGAAAAATATTGAAGAAATGAAAAAATATGCTTCTAGAACAACAAGATTAACAAAAGAAATGGTTGCAGAAGCAATTGAATTACTTAAAGCAATGGGTATCCCTGTTGTTCAAGCTCCTTCAGAAGGAGAAGCTCAAGCTGCACACATGGTTGCTAAAGGAGATGCTTATGCAATTATTAGTCAAGATGCAGACTCATTATTATTTGGAGCAACTAAGGTTGTTCGTAACCTAAATGTTTCTGGTAGGAGAAAAATGGGTGCAACTTACAAAACAGTTAGCCCTGAAATGATTGAACTATCAGAAAATCTTAACAACTTAGGGATTGATAGAGACCAATTAATGCTATTATCAATATTAGTTGGAACAGATTATAATATTGGTGGAATAAAAGGCATTGGTCCTAAAAAAGCTTTGAAGTTAGTTAAAGAATTTAAAGAAGCAGACAAAATATTTGCAGAAGTTAGCTGGGAATTTGAAGTTTCTTGGCAAGAAGTTTATGACACTCTAAAAAATATTCCTACAACAGATGATTATAAACTAAAATGGAATAATTTTGATAAGGAAAAAATTAAAGAAATCTTAGTCGATAAACATGACTTTTCTGCAGACAGAATAAACTCTCTCTTTGAGAAACTTGAAAAGGTTGCAGATCAAAATCAACAAAAATCAATTTTCGAATTTTAAGATTTTTGAGCATTCAGCAAAGCTGAATAAAGCAAAAAAGTATTTTTGAGTTTTAAACAAATTCTGCAAACATCAACAAGATCTCTTCATAAATTAATTTTCTATGGTCAAAACAAATGATAAAAATATTATCGTTTTCTATTCTATAAATTATTCTATACTTACCAACCCTTAATGACCAATGATTTTTATGAGAATATCTTAAGGGCTTACCAAGATTTGAATTTTGTTTTAATTTTTGAATTTTATTAGTTACTCTAATTCTTAAATTATTATCCTTTATTTTTTTATATTGCTTCTTAAAAAGATCTTCATAATTAAGTTTCATAGAAAAATAAAACAAGAATTGCTTTAATAAGAATTCTATAATTATCCGTAAGATTTCCGGATTACGAATTCATCAATATTTTATCTATCTCTTCTGCAGGTAAATCTGCATCTATACTAACATAATTACCTTTCTTAATATTTTCTTCTGCTTTTGCAATTCTTTTCATTAGTGCAATCTCTTGTTTAATATATTCTTTAGTTATCTTTCTTAAGAAAATATTTCCTTTATCATAAAAAATTGCAAACTTTGTTGAAGGTTTAAGCTTTGCAGCTCTTCTTATTTCTACAGGAATTACAATCTGCCCATTAGCAGACATTTTTGTTATCATCATTGTCATAATATCACCAATCTAAAATATATTTTAGATATAAAAGATATTGTATATATAAGTTTTTTGGTGATTTATCGAAAACTTTGAAAAATTACCGTTTTCAAGCGTTTTCGGGAGATAAGATTGATTAAACTCAATCTTAAGCGTTTTTACTGCACTTTCGTTTGTAAAAATCATTTAACATTGGATTACTCAACCTTCTCTTTCGGAAATTTTATATTAAACAAGCTCAAAAAGAATAATATGTTAATACCAACTAAAGAAACAAGTGCAAAGATTATTGAAAGTAAGTCTAGCTTTACTGCACATGTCTTTCCTATTGATAGTGAAGATGAAGTTGCACCTATTCTTGAAAGAATCAAGAAAAAGCATAAATCTGCTGCAAATATTCCTTATGCTTATAGAATTCTAAAGTTTGTTGATGGTAAAAAGCAGAGTTTTGAAAGATATTCTGATGATGGCGAACCATCAAGAACAGCAGGCTATCCTATTCTTAGAATGTTTCATAATAAAAACTTATCAAACTTGTTGGTTGTTGTTGCAAGAGTTTACGGCGGAGTAAATTTAGGTATGGCTGGTTTAATGAAAGCTTTTACAGAAGCTGCACAAACTGCACTCAACAACAATAAACTTATTGAGAAAGAACTTAAAGAAGAAATTATTATTGAAACTAACTTACAAGAATATCACAACATTGAATTAATATTAAGAAAATACAAAGTTGAGTTTGAACACGAGTTCTTACAAGATAAAGTTATTCTTAAGTGTTATATTCCTTTAGATGAAGAAAAAAATAAAATGCTCAAAAATCATATAAAACAATTTTTGGCACCTTAAAACAGGAAATAAAAGAAAAAATTAAACAATTTGCTTAATTATCTTCCACAACTTCCACTACAGCCAGTGTTGCCACAGGCACCAGGATTTGCAGCACAACCATTTGTAACAGCGCATGTGCTACCACAAGTACTTGCTTGTTTCTTTGCACAACCACAATCAGCTGCACCACAGCTTCCGCCACAATTACCATCACAGCCACCAGAGCAAGCTGCAGCAACATTTTCTGATTCAACCACTCTTCCAGTAATAGAATCACCTTGGGTTAATGCATATGCAAATATTGCCCCGCCAATAACAAATATTGCAATTATTAATAACATTAATACTTTTCTTTTTAACATCTAATCACCTCATATGATTTAATATTAGTAATACTAGGAAGTATATGTATTTTAGGGTCTAAACTGATATGCCTAAAACACGTGAAAACAAAGAATTCTGTATCCTAATCGTTTACAGAGCAATTTTTAAGAATATTTGATTTGTCTTACCTTTTGGTACTTTCTCAATTAATTTCTTAGCTTGTAAATCCGAAATAACAATACTTAATTTAGATTTGTGCAAACCAGTTCTTAATCTTAAAGTTTGCTGAGTTATACCATCTTGATCCTTAACAGCGATAATTACTTTCTTTTCTTCCTCATTAAGACCCATAAGCAAGATACTAAACTTTTCATCATTTTTCTTAATAATTCTATGTTCATCCAATGTAGACATTATTTTTTTATGAGATTTATCAAAAAAGATCAAATATAAACCTAATGCAGCAATAACACTTGCAACAATTACTCCTAAATACATCTGCCAAGAGTTTTGCTTAGCATGAGGACAGCTTCCTTCAGCACCAAAATAATTAGAGTCCTCACAAGAGCAAGAAGCTTCTGCTTCAGAAACAAACTTCTGATTAAAGGAAAATATTACTACAAAAGATAAAATACATACAATTATTAATATAGAACCAAGTATTTTATTATCCATAACACTAAGCAAAAAGCATTAATTTAAAAATATTAGGAATTATATATAAGAAAAACAGATAATTAAGGTAAAATGCAAGCATACTACGATGAAGAACTAGTATTGAGTAATTATGGTGAAGGTTTTAACCAGATTAATTTCTATGGTGATAACTTTGACTGTATATTTCATGATAGAACATTTAATGAGTTCTTAATACACAAACAAAATAACTTGCAAGATTTAAAAAATAAAATATTTGAACATAATTCTTCAGGAATAATGATTGCAGGAGGAGAACCTTTAATGCAAAGGCAGGCTTTAATTAATATCTTTAGTTACTGTAAGAAAAAGAAGATTAAAACTGCAATCACAACTAATGCAACTAAGCCTAAAGTTTTAGAAAGTTTGCTTAAAGCTAATCTAATAGAATTAATTGTTGTAAATTTAGTCACAAATAAAACAGATTTTAAAAAAATAACAAAAGCAGGAACATTCTTTGAATCATCAGATCAAATTTACAAAGATATACTACAATCATTAAAAATTCTAAAAAAGTATGAACAAGAAATTGAAATAGTGATAATTACAGATATTGTTCCAGGATATGTCTTTAGAAAAGAAATCTTCTTGGAGATTGCAGAATTAATTAAAGATATTAGGTGCACGTGGACATTAAAAAAGTTTAATCCAGAGCTTAACCCGTTATTAAATAATATTAATCCTGCAACAGATAGTTTTATTGAAAATCTAAAAGAAATAATCAATAAAAAATATCCAAAATTAGCTATTAATTTAAAATGACCTCCTCCGCAACCTAAAGGGTGCGGTATCCTATTAAAAAGGATGTCGTCCAAACACTCAAAAAGTAAAACTTTTTGGTGCACCAAAGATATTTATATTTTTGCTTGAAAGGATAAACTTACAATCTTAAGGTTAAAATATTAACTTTTTTGAGAATAAGTTATAATTTAAGCAAAAAAGCTTTAAAACAATAAAATAATTAATAAAAATGATGAAACCAAAAAACAAATTTATTAAGCTTTGGCTGATTATTGGAATAATTGCAGGATTCGCAACAATTATATTTTTTGCTGTAAATTATTTACAAAAAAAAGTTCTTTGTGAATTACATTGTGTTCATAGAAGTGAAATAATAATTGCTTTGATAGCAATAGGGTTATTTGGTCTTTTTATAGGAAGTTTAACTTATTATTTTATATCTGAGAAAAAAGAAAAAGAAATAACAAAAACACATAAAGAAATACATAAAGGCGCAATAATAACACTTAACTTTCTTAATGCAGAAGAAAAGAAGATTATGAAAGCAATAATAGAATCAAAAGGAAATATTTTGCAATCAAAACTATCAAAAAAAACCGGTTTAACAAGAGTTGCTATCTCAAGACATATTAATGCTTTAGAAAGAAAACAAATTATACAGAAAAAACAAGCAGGAATGACCAATATAATAATTATGGAGTCACATCTAAAAGAATTATTCTGCAATTAAAACCGAACAAAAACCTTCTTAAACTCCTCTTGTTTCATTTTATGAAACAAACATATATAGGTTGTTACACTTTATGATATAGTATAGAACAACAATAACTTTATTGCCTTGGAGCATTGTTGAGCAAACAGTATTTTGTGCTGAAAGCCAAAATCTTCCTGTTTGTGGTTAAACTTTGTGAGCATAGCGAACAACAAATCTCCGCAATAATTAAAACAAAAAAATGAAAATAAAAAACATATTATTAATTTTTGTAATTTTGCTAATGATTATTCCATTAGTAAATGCAGCAAGTATTGATGATGCAAGTTGTGCTGTTTACTTCACAGGTATAGGTTGCCCACATTGTGCAAAAGTAGATCCAGTTCTTTTTGAAGAAACCTTACCCCAACATAATCTTGTAATTATTGAATATGAAGTGTATCAGAAAAAAGTTAACGCACCCTTGATATATACTTATAATGAGAATTATGAAACTGCATTAGGAATTCCACAAATCATTACAAATGCAAACTTGTATTATGCAGGAGATAAATCTATAATTGAACAAATTGATAATTACGAGAAATCATCTGCATTCTCAGATAACACCTGCACTCTACCAAACTCTACAGTTGAATTAAATGATCTTGATTTTAATGAACTTCAAGGACAACCAACTCTTTGGTATCAAAACAAAGTATTAATTAAAACATCAAATAATATTACTTCTTCTGATACATTAAAACAATTACTTAATTCTGAACTTAATGAAGCAACCATTGATTCAATTCTAAATATTGATTATGACTTTATTGAAGCTGAAGAGATTCAATTATCAGGAACAAGTATGGAGTTTGATAATGCTTTACAATTAAAAGGTTGGATTCTCCAATGGAAAGATATTGATAAAATAACTCCAACAGGAGAGAAAGATAATAATGAAAATGTTCAATCAATAACTCAACAAGTTACACTATGGGAAGTTGTTTCTCTTGCACTTGTTGATGCGGTTAATCCATGTGCATTAGCAGTATTAACTATGATTTTATTATCAATTATAACTTATAATCCTAATAAGAAAAAAACTATTTTATATTCTGGATTAGCATTTGTTGCAGCTGTAATTATAATGTATTTAATTTATGGAATAGTAATTATAAAATTCTTTCAATTAATTCAAGCAATCACATCAGTAAGATTAATATTGTATAAAGTTTTAGGAGTAGTTGCAATTGGTTTAGGACTTTTACAGATAAAAGATTTCATTACTTACAAGGCAGGTAGTTTTGCAACAGAAATGCCACTTTCGTTTAGACCAAAAATTAAAAGATTAATTTCAAAAGTTACTTCACCAAAAGGCGCATTTGTTATTGGTTTATTTGTTACACTATTCTTATTACCATGCACAATAGGCCCTTATGTTATTATGGGAGGAATATTATCTGCATTTGCAATCTTAAAAACATTACCTTTACTTTTATTGTATAATTTAATATTTGTTCTACCAATGCTTGCAATAACTCTTTTTGTTTATTTTGGTGTTAGCAAGATTGATGATATTTCTGCATGGAAAGATAAGAACACAAAGATTTTACATCTGGTTGCAGGAACAATAATATTCTTATTAGGGATTGCAATGTTGTTTGGTTTTGTTTAGAAGAGAAACTATAATTCTTTATTTAAAACCTGAATGACTGAACTAGAATATATAAGTTGCCTATTATCTTTCAAACTTTTTATCAAATGAGGTGCAATAAGAGGATTAGCTACTTCTTCAGAAGAAGTGATTATTTTATTAACTTGATCAAGATTATACTTCCAAGAATTTGATTCAAAATTTATACCGCATAAAATATCTGAAACTTGATCAAATTTGTCAGCATTCACACCAAATAAATCTAATTTAATATTCTTCAGAAATTTATTATGGTAACTTTTATCATTTGATAATTGTGTAATTGTCAATCCAACAAATTGCTCTAAAGCAAGATTATCATAAAAATATCCTTCAAGGTTTAACACACGAGAATTTCTTTCAGTGAGAAATAAATCTTTATAAGGATCTGAAATAGGGTTAAATCCTCTAACAGCATATGCTTTATACGCCTTATTTAAAAGTTGAACAAAATCTAATTGCTCTTTAATAATTTCTTTTTGATTAATCGATTTATCAATATGAATTGCTTTTCTTAATTCTTTTGAAAATTCATTAAATAAGTCTTCAAAAGGTTGCATTTTTTTACTTGGCCTACATAGCCCCGCAGAAATATAAGTAATATCAGTTAAATTTTCTCTAAATTCAGAAGCATAAGGTTTAGCATCCATTACGTCTCGAACACCAGAAATTCTTCCTAATTGGTCTGGCACAGGAAGGCCATTAGAACATTTATCTTCATATTCCCAAAGACGATAATCATAAAGACCATCAACAAGAGCATTATTAAACCCTAGTAATTTCTCCCATAATACAAAAGTAAGATGTAATTCAGGTATTGAAGCTGACGGATTAATATCTTGCATACAGAGAAGAATCAATTTACGTTTAAATAGTTTTATGTTAGTTTATAAGTGTAAAAATAATAAAAAATAAGAAATCATTTCTTGCTCTTAACAAGCAAATTATAATTTGATAAAACCTTATCAACAAATTTCTGAGTTGGAACTAAATAAGATCTCTTATTAAAACTTCCTATTACAGCATATCCTTGTTCAACAATTAAAGAAACTGCTTTATCATTTGGGCTAGCTATAAACCCCGTCCAAGCCTTATTTTCAATAGCCTGAATAATAAAGTGAGATAATTTAACATTTGCTAATCTTTTGAGATTATTAAAATATAAGTTATCACTAATAATTTCCTGTTTTTTTTCATCTTTTTTAGTTTTTATTAAATCAAAGATTCCACTAATCAAAACATTAGATAAGTCTTTTGTAGAATTCTGGCCTGTTATATCCTTTTCTTCTATAGTAGATAAAGGTCTACTTTCAGTAAGATACTGAGTTGCTGCATCTTGATAAAGAAAGTCTTTATGATCAGAAAGAGGTTTAGTATGAATATCTTTCCCAAACATATCTTCAATATTTCTCGCTAAATTATCAGTCATATGATTTATCACCCATATAAAATTTAATAAACAAGAAGAATAGACCTAAGTATATAAACCTTTCTTAAAGCTTTTTAAATGGAATCCTAATCACAAAAGATACTAAATTATTATAATTCTTTTCTTAATTAATATAAAGAAAATTTATATAAAAATAATAAAAAATAAGAAATAATTATTCTTTTTTAACTTCTTCAGTTGCAACTTCTTCCACAATTGGAGCTTCTTCTTTTGCAGGTTCTACTTTAACTTCTGCCTTAGGTTCTTCTTTAGGAGTTTCTACAACTTCAGGCTTTGCTTCAACTTTAACTTCAGCCTTAACTTCTTCAGCTTTTTCAACTTTAACTTCTTCAACTTTAGGAGCTTCTACTTCAGCGTCAGCTTTCTTGATTTCTTCAACAATGTCTTCATCAACCATATCTTGTTTATGTAAACTAACAAACTTTAGGTTATCATAAGATGCTTTTCTTATTTCAGCATATCTTATAGGCATTGTTTTTTTTAGAACAAATTTAAGTTTCTTTTGGAATTCTTTTTTCATTAAAGAATCTATAAAAGTGTCAAAAGTTAATTTTTCAAAGTATTTTTTAGTGAAATCTCTAACAGCTAACCGAATTAAAGTTTTTTGTGCTCTTGTTGCAAGAGTATTTGTAACAACCAAAGGTTTCATTCTTATTTTTCTACCTTCTTTATCTTTTAGTATAAAAGAATCAGCTATTTTAGATTTGTCTCTTCTTACAAATCTTTTAATAAAACTTGGTAAAATATTATAACTTACAAGAGAAGTTATACCTTTATTATCTTTAACATTAGTAACTTTAAATGTTAAATTGATATTTTGATCTCTATAATTATTTGTTACTTTACTTAAATTTATTGTAACAAATTTATCTTTTAATTTTGCTGCTTCAGTAATATATGATTCTCCAAGAACAGTTTCATTAAAACTCTTTGTTGCAATGATAGGATACCATTTTTTTTTCTTAACCTTTACGATTGTTATTTTTTTCTTAGCCATTATATTTAACACCAATAATCTTAATCTTGCATATGAGGTAATCTTCTTTTTATTTCAATAGGTAAAACACCTGCTTCAAACTCTCTTCTAGCAATTTCAATAACATCATAACCCATTTTTTCAAGTTCTTTCTTACTGAACTTCATTAAAAATGGAGCGCCTTGCGAAATTTGTAAAGCTCTACTACCAATTAATCTAGCTTTCTCAAATTTAGTGAATTTGAAATCTTTTTTATCATCTGATTTTTTAGTTACCATTGAAAACCCCATCTATAAGACTTGTAACACAGAGGAAAAGAATTTGCTTTAAAAAGTTTTCTTTTTAAATAACAACATAATGAGGACACAGAGCTTGTGAAGGAATAATACGCCAATGCCCAGCATTCCGTAGAACTCAAAGAGTTCGAGGCGCCAATAATGTTTTCCATTATTGAGCGCGTGCTCAGTAATCAATTACTGGCACCTCAAATTAATAAATTAATTTTACGGAACTGCCAGTGAGAAGAAGGAACGCCAAGGCCCAGATTCGAACTGGGAATAGCCGGAGCTACAAGATTTCCAGTCTTGCCGAGTACCAGATTGTCGCACCTTGGCATAAAGAAAAGGAGTAAAAGTTTGTTTATAAATATTACTTCTTAGAAATCTTATTTCTAATAATTTCAAAGATTAAATATAGAATTATAACTGCAATCCCTCCAAGGAGGAACCATAATCCTAAGTTGTGCCAAACTGGAGCTTGCGCTGGAACTAATTTTACTGTTTCATGAACAACAGTTCTTGTTATTTCAGTTAAAGTATGATTTGCAGTAACATTTGTTACTGTTGTTGTAATAGCATCTGCAGCCATACTTGATGCAGCAGTCGTACCACCTGCAACCATTTCTACTGCTTGAGGCAAAGCAGTAGTAACAACTTCTTTAGTCATTGGAATTATGTTAACAGCTGTCTCCTCAAAAACTTTTGGTGCTAGTTGTATAGATTTAGTAACCATTGAACCAGATCTTGTAATCATACTAAAGAATTGAATTATCGCACTAGTAACAACTAAGATTATTCCTACTGGAAGTAATTTCTTTAGTGCATCTTTTATTCCAGTAGTTTCTTTAGGCGCAATTATAATATATTTATTTGCGAGTTTGTAATGATTTATTTCTTTTCCTTTTTTAGAATAATGAAATTCATCAACAGTAACAAGCTTTGCTTTCATTAAATGTTTTAGATTGTAATGAACAGTTGATATTGGAACTTTAAGTTTTTTCGCAATCTCAGATTCAGAGGCTTCTTTCTCTGCAAGAAAATCAATTATCTTTCTGCAAGTGTCATTACTAATTATTTGAGCTAATTTTTTAGCTTTATCTTCATTTAAAGATACTAATAAAAACTTCTCATCATCTGCCATAATCATTAGATATAATCTGTTTTTTATATAGTTTATTATAAGTTTGACTTGGATTGAAGTGATAAGTTTTTTAAAGTAATAATTATTACCTATTATTATGAAGTGCGCAATATGCAATGCAAAAATTGAAACAACTTTTCTTAATAAGCTAGTTGGCACTTTTATTGGCAAAGGAAAAAAGAAAAAAGCTATTTGTTCTAATTGCCAAAAAACAAATTCTAAAGAAGAGTTAACGACGAAATTAGCTTAATTCATAGGCTTTATTCTCTACAAATTAACATTCATGCCCTTGTAGCATAGTAGCTAATGCATCTGCCTCGTAAGCAGAAGATCGGGAGTGCAATTCTCCCCAAGGGCTTATATTTAAACCAAAAAGTATATAAACTAAGGTTTACACGTATAAACTAAAGTGAACACATACAAATTAAAATTTACAAAGCTGCAATCAGAAATATTTAGATTTTTATGTATTAAAACAAGACAATCGTTTAGCTTAAGAAAAATAGCAAAAGAATTAGATGTATCCCCAACTGCAATCTCTAAATCCATCAAACTTCTTGAAAAAGAAAAATTAGTGATCAAAGAAAAGAAAACAGATATGAATCAATTTTCAGTTACATTGAACAAACAAAATAGAAATATCTTCAATCTTAAAAGAATAGAAAATCTTAAATTGCTATATGAATCTAATTTAATAAAAGAGCTTCAAGAAAAATTTATGGGTTCAACAATAGTTTTATTTGGATCTTACTCTAAAGGTGAAGATACAATTGATTCAGATATAGATATTGCAATAATTGAATCAAAAGAAAAAAAGATTAATTTAATACAATATGAGAAATACTTAGAAAGACAAATAAATTTACAGTTTTATTCAAGTTTTTCGAAAATTCATCGGAAACTTCGAGCAAACATTCTTAATGGTATTATTCTCTCTGGTAGCTTAAAGCTATGAGAAAATTTAAAGAATATCAAGATGAAAATATTGTGAACAAAATTACACCAGATTTCTATAGAGCTAAATCATTAATTAATGAATCTGCAAAAAGAAAAAGATTTCTTAAGGATTTAAAAGAAAAAATAAAGATAACAAACTCAAATGCAAGTTATTTTGTAGAACATTGTTATGATATCTTAATTGAATTAATTAGAGCAAAAATGTTGAATGCAGGATTGAAAGCTTCAGGTAAAGGTGCACATGAAGCAGAAGTTGCTTATCTTCAAGTGTTGAATTTTAATGAAGCAGATATTGAATTTATGAATGCCCTAAGATATTTTAGAA
>CAYLIL010000004.1:2193-14465 GCA_964384045.1 uncultured Methanosarcinales archaeon | reverse complement strand
CAATTAAGAGTTGAAGATGTATTTGGAAAGGAAAAGGAGAAGCAAACCGGTCTTGGGCAGTTTTTTTAGAAACAAATTGCGCAAAACCTTACTTTTATATCTTAAAAATAATCTTATAGACGACAAGTAAGATGCGCAAAGTTTATAAATATAAGTAAGTTAATATTCTTATGGCTTGGATAAAACCTAAAGGTTACTCAAAAACTAAAGTTAATAATGCTGGAAAGATTCTTTCAAATGAAAAATCTTCTAACGAAAAAGTTAAAGAAGCAATTGATATTTTAGATAATTGGAGAGCGATTCATTCATATCCTTTACATATTTTTAAAAAAACGCTTAAACGGGTTTCTTTAAAATTAGATAAAAAAGCTATATCTGCCCAACGTTTAAAAAGAGTACCTTCTATTATTAAAAAACTTCAAAGAAAATATTATGGAAATAAACCAACTATGAATTTATCTCAAATGCAAGATATAGGTGGGTGTAGGGCAGTTATGTCAAATGTTCGTCTTGTGTATGCCCTTTCTAAAAATTATTATCTCAAAGGTAATTTAAAACACAAGCTTGTTAAAATAAAAGATTATATTACAACCCCTAAAGAAGATGGTTATAGAAGTATTCATTTGATTTATAGGTATAATAGTGATAAAAAAGGGAAAAAAGAATTTAATGGTTTATTAATTGAAATTCAGATAAGATCAAAATTACAACATTTATGGGCTACAGCTATTGAAACTGTTGACTTTTTTACAAGACAAGCAATTAAAACAAATGAAGGTCAAGAGGAATGGATGGACTTTTTTAGATTAATAAGTTCAGCATTTGCAATAATAGAAAAAAGCACTTTAGTTCCAAATACTCCAATCATTGAAAAAGAGCTTTATTCTAAAATAAAAACAAAAGCAAAAGAATTAAATGTTATTAAAATAATGAGTGGGTGGAATAAAGCAATTAAGGTTTTTAGAGAAGTAACAAAAAAAAGACCTAAATTTCAATTTTTCTTATTACAATTAGACATTTTGAGAGAACAACTAAATATACAAGCATATACTAAAGAAGAAGAACAAAAGGCAATAACTGAATATGAAGATGCTGAAAAGAGAAATATAGGAAAAAAAGAATTTGATGTGGTTTTAGTTGGTGCAGATACAAGCAGCGATTTAGAAAAAGCATATCCTAATTATTTTGTTGATACAAGAGAATTTTTAACTCATTTACAGAAAGTTATACAAAAAGCACCTTGATTTAAAATATATTATTTAAGTAAATTAAATTCTATACTGGATAGTATATTTAGCACCACAAGCTTGGCATTTTAAGAATGTAAGATTGTTATCTTTGATTAGCTTTGTTTCTGGTTTACCACACTCTTTACATATAGCAAATGTATCTGCGTATTTTTGAATTTTTTCATTAATCTTACTCGATGCAAGTTTGTTAATGAATAAAATAGAGGTGTTTTTCACATCTGCTTTTGTTGCAAGTTCTTTTGATAAGAATTTTAAGAGGTGCTCTATTGGTCTATCAATTAGCTTTGCTATCTGAAACATGTTGATTATTATTGTTTTATTACCTTGAACATGCCCTTTAACTTTAGGAATCTCTAACCTTTCTGTTGCACTGATTTCTTCAGGTATTAAGGATTTAGCTCTGTTTAATAGAGAATCATAATCATTTATTTCTTTTTTTTTACTAACCATAATTGTTGCAAAAATAAGTGCGTTTATAAACTTTTTTTATGAAATTAGCTATTTTTAGTATTATTCTTCATTTCTCCTCTAATCTTAGTCTATAAAAACAAAAAGTTTAAGAATGCCTACTCTAATAATATGTTTTATTTAGTCCTGTTCGTATAATCGAAAGGGTGTTTAAACATGGCAAAGAAAGTAAAAAAAGTAGGGGTAAAGAAAGTAAAAGGTTACCTATACTTTGTAGATAAAAAAGGGAATGTAGCAAGAGCAACTATGGCTCGAGGCGGTAAGGTTAAAGGTAAGAAAAAAATTGAAGTAGTTGCTAAAGTTGGCGTTAAAAAAGAAAAAGGCTATTTATACTTCATAGATAAACAAGGTGACATTTCTTGTGCTAAAATGGCTCGAGGCGGTCAAAAGAAAAAAAGAGCTAAGAAAAAAGTAGTTAAAAAGAAAAAGAAAGTTGTTAAGAAAAAGAAAAAAGTAGTTAAGAAGAAAAAAGTAGCAAAAAAGAAAAAAACTACTAAGAAAAAACCAGCTAAGAAAAAGAAAAAAGTTACTAAAAAGAAAAAAGTGGTTAAGAAGAAAAAGAAACCTGTAAAGAAAAAGGTTGCTAAGAAGAAAAAACCAGCTAAGAAAAAGAAAAAAGTAGCTAAAAAGAAAAAGAAAAGATAATTTTTTATTTTTTAATATTTTGCCATTAACACATTAATTTGTGTTTTTGGTTGTTTTTTTATTTCTATAATCTTTTATAAATCTATATAGAAAGGTTTAAATACTTTGTTTGATTCTTATCCTTTATGTCAAACTGGCCAGGAAATATTTTAATTCATCGTGAAACACTTAACCTAGTTAATAAGGTAGTTGAAGAAAATCTTCCTTATGTTTTAAAAGGAAAGTTTTATGGTTCTTTTATGGAGCAGATGAAGGTTGTTCTTAAAGAAGATGGGGATAAAAAAGAGTATCCTTTTGAAGAATTTCAGAAGTTAGCTCAAACTAGTTATAATAATATCCCTGATAGTGTTCTTCGGGTTCAGAGCTTTACCGATTTCTTTGAGTATTTAGTCTTTAAACAAAAAAGAGTATTGGATTATAAACAGATTGAATCAAAACCTTTAGATCTTCCTAGTTTCGTTAAAGATGATGATTTGAATATTTTTAATTAATTTGAAAATATTAAATAAATTCTTTTCTACACTAGACATTCTTAAACAACATATATAAATAAAATTATTATTGCTATTAATCTATGAAGTATAATAAAATAACTTTAAAGGATTTTAAGCCTAGAACTTACCAAGAAACAGTGTTTGCAACTGCACTCACTAAGAATACTTTAGTAGTGCTTCCAACAGGCCTTGGAAAAACAGCTATTGCAATGATGCTTGCTATTCAAAGACTTAATATGTATCCAGATACAAAAGTTGTTTTCTTTGCACCAACTAAACCCTTAGTTGATCAGCACTTACAAACTTTCAAAGAATTAACAGATTTACCTGAAGAAGATATGGTTTTATTCACCGGTTCTATAAATCCTGCAAAAAGAAAAAAGCTTTGGGAGAGTGCAAGAATTATTTTTAGCACGCCTCAAGGATTTGAAAATGATATTATTTCTAGTAAAATAAGTTTCAAAGATGTTTCTCTTGTTATTTTTGATGAAGCTCATAGAGCAACTGGAGATTATAGTTATGTCTATCTTGCTTCTGAATATCATAAACAATCAAATTATGAAAAAATACTTGCCTTAACTGCTAGTCCCGGAAGTAAAACAGAAGTTGTTATGGAAGTTCTTGAAAATTTATTTATTGAAACTATTGAAGTAAAAAAGACAACAGATATAGATGTTGCACCCTATATGCAAGAAACAAAAATTGAACAGATAAAAGTGGAACTACCTGTTGAATTACTTAAACTTAGAAGATATATTCTTGATTGTTTTCTAAGTAAGTTAAAAGGTGTTCAAAGATTAGGCTTTCTAAAACGATCAATAGCTTCATTCACGAAAACAGACCTTTTAAAATTACAATCTGCACTCTTCTTGAGAATGCAGAAAGAGAAGTCTTTTGAAATTATGAAAGCAGTTTCTTTAGTCGCTGAAGCAGGAAAAATTCAATATGCTTTAGAGTTATCTGAAACTCAGAGTGTTTATGCAACTAATCAATATTTAAAAAAATTAGAAAAGGAATCTTTGACTGCTAAAACTAAAGCTGTAAAAAATCTTGTTAAAGATGCAAATTTTAGGGTTGCTATGCTTCTTTCAGATAAATTAATTTTGCAAGGAATAGAACATCCTAAGCTTGCAAAACTGCAATCACTTTGTCGTCTATATAGGGTTGCTAATCCTGAATCATAAATGATTATTTTTACGCAATATAGAGATTCAGATCATATAATAAAAAATACTTTAGACAAAGAAAATATTAAGTCTGAATTATTTTTTGGCCAAGCCAAAAAGAATGGTGTTGGTCATTCGCAAAAACAACAAAAACAAATTATTCAAGATTTTAAAGATAGTAAATTCTCTGTTTTAATTGCAACAAGTGTTGCAGAAGAAGGTCTTGACATCCCTAGTGTAGACTTAGTTATTTTTTATGAAACAATTCCTAGTGCCATAAGAACTGTTCAGCGTCGAGGCAGAACAGGCAGACATAAAACTGGAAGAATAATAACTCTTATTACTAAAGATACTAGAGATGAAGTATTCAAATGGGTTTCTATGCATAAAGAAAGAAGAATGTATCAAATAATGGACGATGTTAAAAAAAAGTTTTCTTTATCTATCCGACCTGAAAAAAAGATAACAGCTTACACTGAGAAAAAAGAAGATGTTAAAATTTATGTTGATTACAGAGAAAAAGGAAGCCCTGTTCTAAAATCTCTTTCAAGTAAGGGTGTTGATATCGGTTTAGAAACTTTGAGAGTTGGTGATTTTTTATTATCTGATAGAACTGTTGTTGAATTCAAAAATGTTCAAGACTTTGTTTCCTCAATAATTGACAAAAGATTATTTGAGCAAGCAACTAAGATGAAAGCGCTCTATGAAAATAAAATTCTTATCATTCAGGGTGAAGAATCAATTTATGCTATTAGAAGAATACATCCGAATGCAATTCGTGGAGCACTTGCTTCACTAATGCTAAATTTTGGTTTATCTGTTATATATACTAAAACCCCTGAAGAAACATCAGGAATATTGATTGCTCTTGCAAAAAGAGAGCAAAAAGAAAATGATAGAAAATTTGTTATGCACTCTGGAAAACCTTTAACTGTTAAGCAACAGCAAGAATTTATTGTTTCAAGTTTTCCAGGTATTGGTAATACTTTAAACAAGCCTTTGCTCAAGCATTTCAAATCTGTAAAGAATGTCGTGAATGCAAAAAAGTCTGATCTTAAGAAAGTTGAGCTTATTGGTAAAATTAAAGCTGAAAGATTGTTTGAGTTGTTTAATACAGAGTATTAAATGACAAATAGCTTGCTATTGTGTTTGTTTAATGAAGGTTATGAAGAGTAAATTATTTAAGTTAGTTTGAATTCTTCTTATTTTATGGCTAAAGGCTCAATATATCTTGTTGACAAGAATTATGGTCGTGAAAGAATACCTTGTGATTCTGGATCATTAGAATTTGAAGCAAGATTGCTTAAAGAAAAAGGCTATAATATTTCATTAGAAAAACATCCTGTTAATCTTAATGCACGTCCTAGTTTAGTTATTTGTCATGTTTCTATAGGGGATTTAAATAAAATTCTTAATTTTTATGATGTTGGTGATGGGAAAAACACATTAAGGCCAGTTCTTTTTTATCATGGAAGATCTGAACAAAGCTACCGAACTGGAAGCAGTACTTTTGAACAATTAATAAGTTTTGATAATACCGGATTATATTCTCTGTTAAAGGTAAATGTTGATGAGTTTCTTATGGTTGTTAATAAATTTGTAACCAATGATTTTAATAAAAAAGATTTAAAAGATATATTTAGTAGAAGGTAATCTGTTTTCTTAACACCCTTAATACATTAAATCATACATAAATTATATAAATGATTGATTTGCTCAAAAGTATATAATATTTTTATATTAATTGTTAGGGTGATTAATTTGGAAGAAAAAGAACATAAAAAAGAAGAACATAAACCAAAGCATGAAGAACATGCCCATAAACCTGCGCATCATGCGCATCCAGTTGCAAATCATGCAGTAAAAAACAGATTTGTTAAAAGAGTTAAAAAAATAAAGACTGAAAGAAATATTCTATTTGTAACAACAATAGTATTTTTAGTTTTATTTGTTGGAGCTTTAGTACTTAATATTAATCCTTCTTCAACAGATGGTGATGTTACTACAGGTAGTGTTACTATAACTTTACTTAGTGATGCAAGATGTCCTGAGTGTGACACAACTATGCTTAAAGGAAGTTTGGTTGAGCTATTTCCTGATGCAGAATTTAAAGAATTAGATTATTCTGAAGACGAAGCTAAAACAATTATGGAAGAGGCTAGTATAACTTTATTGCCTGCAGTGATTTTATCAGAAGATGTTAAGGAGCATGATAACTATGCTCAAATCGCACAGTTTGTTACTGAAACTGAGAAAGATTTAACTCTTATGATTGGTGCAAGCTTTGATCCAGAAGGTGAAATTTGTGCTAATGGAGTTGATGATACTGGTAATGGTCTTATTGATTGTGAAGATGAATCTTGTAGTTCTGAATTGTTTTGTGCTTTAGAAAAAACTGAAAAACCTAAAATTGAATTATTTATAATGAGCCATTGTCCATATGGAACACAAGTTGAAAAAGGCCTTTTACCTGTTTTAGATTTATTAGAAGGTAAAGTAGATTTTGAACTTAAATTCTGTGATTATGCTATGCATGGTCAAAAAGAACTTAATGAACAACTAAATCAATATTGTATACAAGAAAACTATCAAGACAAACTTAATGAATACTTATACTGCTTTTTAGAAGATGAAACTTCATCTGCAGCTTGTATTGAAAAGTTAGGATTTGATCAAGATACTTTAGATACTTGTATTGCTGATTTAGATGCTGAATTTAAAGTTACTGAAATGTTTAATGATCAGAGCACTTGGGCTGGTGGAAGATTCCCTAAGTTCAATGTTGATGCTGAAGGTGTTGCTAAATACAATGTAGGAGGTTCTCCAACATTTATATTAAATGGTGTTTCAGTTCCAACTGGAAGATCGCCAGCTGCACTCTTGACAACTATCTGTATGGGATTCTCAGAAGAACCTGCAGAGTGTGCTGAAGTGTTAGATACATTAACTCCTTCACCTGGTTTTGGCTATAATGAAGGTTCAGCTGCGGCTAGTGCTGCTGCTCAGTGTGGTTAGTAATAACCATTTTTATTTTTATTTTTTTATTTTTTTAAGATATATTTATAATCTCTAAGGGATTTCTCTTTTTTTATGAAAATTAAACAATATATGCCAAAAATAACCCAAGGTGTTGGTGCAGCTATTTTTTCAAGTATGGCTTATGTTGGGGAAAATATGCAAAAGATGGCTATTTCTAAAATGATGGATTATAATTGGGCTGTAGGTCATTTATCAGATATTGGTGCTTCTGGATTACTCACTGCTTTAGTTATCTTGCCTTCTACTAAATTAAAACATACTGTTTTGGCAAGTTTAATTATACCTGTATATTATTCAATTCTTGAGGTAATTTCTTTAAATTCAGCAAATGCTTGTATTGCTAAGTATGATTTTCAAGATTTAATGTGTTATTTTGCAGGTGCTACTATTGCAGTAGGTATAAAATTAGCTTCAGAGCAATCACTTAACAAGACTCCTAAGCTAGAAGTAATAGTAGATAATTCTCGCTATAAATCTACTTAAGATTATTCTACAATTATAATTTATTTCTTATGATATATTTATAATGTTTAACGTATTCTTCTTTTTTGATGATTGAAGTAAAAGACTATGATAATAAGAATATTGCTGAATTAGAAGCTAACATCGAGTATTTGCTTGTTGGACAGTTTATGAATAATTTGAGTGGTGATTTAGCTGATATTAAAAAAGCGCATAATCAGATGCAAATGTTTTATGAGTATTGTCCTAAGGTTAGAAAATTTGCTATAGCTTTTTTTAATTCAAATATTAAAGGTGGGAACTTTTTTTTTCATAATGTTTTTGAATATCATAATGTTCTAAAAGATAATAGTAATATTTTCTTAAATAATCTTATTGATTCTGAAGTTTTTTTCAAAAATTCTTATAGTGTGCTTGAACATATTAAGAATGTAAGGTTAGGTATGGCTTTTAATGATTTACAAAAGATAAGCAAAAAAAGAAACAAAGATTATTATTCTACTCTTCGCAAATTTATTTCTTATTTAGGCTGTTAAAAGCCCTCAAACACCTAAATACTGCACTCTCAGCCAATATTAAGTCAGCGACGATAGGCTTTTAATGGACTTTAAAACCATAAGTTTTTTAAACTTCAAAGGTATTCTAAGTATTGCTACAGCCCGACACGAGAGTAACCTTGTTGAGTTTACGGCATTAGCCAAGCAATGACGCTGGGGGTTAGTGACTCGGGCAACATATTATATTCATTAATTAACAATAATGACTAACTTTAGTCAAGCTTATAATTATCATTTATATCATTTTGATTAGTATTTGAAAATCATTAACAAGCTTGTTCTAAGGTTATTAATAACAAATAGAATGCGAAATGCATTCAAACATTTAGAAATAGTATTTATTATTATCATTTATCATTTAATCCGTTTTTGGATTAGTGTAGGGGTACCTTATTATAAAGAAATAATATTGTATTAACTTACTCCGCTATTTCTAAGTGTTAATAAATATATACATGGTGAGGAAAAGAAAATGGCAAAAATAGCACAAGTTTCAGCTAAATATATCATACACGCAGATATTCATATTGAAGGTGTTGTAGACAAACCCGATGTAATTGGAGCTGTCTTTGGTCAAACAGAAGGTCTTTTAGGATCTGAACTTGAACTTAGAGAACTACAAAAATCAGGTAGAATAGGAAGAATTGAAGTTAATACAGAAACTGCAGGAGGAAAAACAAAAGGTAGTATTATTGTTCCCTCTTCATTAGATAAAGCAGAGACTGCAATTGTTGGAGCTTCATTAGAAGTAATTCAAAGAATTGGTCCTTGTAATTCTGTAATTAAAGTAATAAGAATAGAAGATATTAGAATATCTAAAAGAAAATTCTTAATTGATAGAGCAAAACAATTATTAAAAGATTTAATGAATGATGTTTTGCCTGACTCACAAGAGTTAAGTGATGAAGTAACTTCTTCTGTTAGAGTTATGGAAATAACTGAATATGGGAAAGATAGGTTACCTGCTGGACCAAGTATTGATGATGCAGATGAAGTAATTCTTGTTGAAGGAAGAGCTGATGTTCTTAATTTATTAAAACATGGTTTTAAGAATGTTATTGCAATGAATGGTGCGGTTGTCCCAAAAACAATAATTGATTTAGCTAAACAAAAAACAATTATCGCTTTTGTTGATGGAGACAGAGGAGGAGATCTTAATGTTCTTGAATTGATACAAGTTTCAGAAATTGATTTTGTAACTAAAGCTCCAGATGGAAAAGAAGTTGAAGAATTAACTAAAAAAGAAATCCATAAAGCTCTAAGAAGTAAAGTTGCTGCTGAACAAGCAAAACTTGAACTTGGTGATAAAAAAGATAAATCTCTTAGAACTGTAAAATTTTCTAAGGTTAGTTCACAAACAACTAATAGAAATGTTAGACCTCAACCAAGAACTATGCAAAGACCATCAAGACCTTTGCAAAGAGATTCAAGACCACCACAAAGAGCAGTTTCTCAAAAACAATTGAATCTTGCTGAAAAAAAGAAATTTTCAAAAATGCTTGAAGATCTTCTTGGAACAAGAGGAGCATATATTCTTGACCCAAAACTAAACATTCTTGGTAAAGTTCCCTCAACAGAACTTGAAACAACCATGAAAAGTTTAACTTCCGGAGTTTATGCAGTTATTTTTGATGGTGCAATAGAAAAGAATCTGTTGAATGCTGCAGAAAGAATTAATCTTTCATTCTTAATAGGTATGGCTTCAAAGGTTGGAACTATTAGAAGCAGAGTTTCTGTTTTGACTATTGATGATTTACAATAGTTTTATTTTTTTATTTTTATTTTTTTCTTTTACAAATAATATGCGTTAAGGACGTATTGCTGCACCATTCTATGTGTATTAAAGAAAGAGCCATTGATTGCAATGCAGTGTTGCATTATTTCTACCCATTCATCTCTTTCATTATAGAATTTAGGTAAAATAACATATTCTAATTTTGTATATAAGTCTTCAACATCTTCTTGATGGCTTGTTTCTTTAAAACTATTTGGATGACCACCAATTCCCCAACCTGTAACATTTTCAATTAATCCTTCAATCCACCAACCATCTAATGTTGAAAATTGAGGAATGCCATTGTGTGCAGCTTTCATTCCTGAAGTTCCTGATGCTTCCATTGGTCTTTGAGGAGTGTTTAACCAAATATCTACTCCTGAAACAAGAAGTTTTGCTTTTTCTATATTATAATCTTCGATATAACAAACTTTTATTTTGTGTTCAATGTGTTTCATTACTGAAATAATTTTTTTAATAATTTCTTTTCCTTGTGTATCATTTGGATGTGCTTTACCACCATAAATAATTTGTATTCCTTTGTATCTTCCTGCAATCTTCATTAACCTTTCAATATTTTCAAAAAGCATATCTCCTCTTTTATATGTTGCTGCTCGTCTAGCAAAACCAATTGTAAAAATATCTTTACTTAGTGTGAGGTTGTATTCACTATTAACAAAATTAATTAAATTCTCTTTACATTTCATGTGTGTTTCCCAAACTTCTTCTTTAGGTATTGCAAGAATATATCTTAAACTAAAAGAATCATTTTGCCAAGAAGGTAAGTATTGATTAAACAATTCTTTAAACTTAGGGTTTGTCCAGAATGCAGAGTGAACTCCGTTTGTTATTGATTCAATGTGATAATTAGGAAACATATTTCTTGAAACTTCCCCGTGCTTTTTTGCAACACCATTAACAAATTGGCTGCATCTTAAACCAAGATAAGTCATATTTAGTTTTCCGTCCACAAATATTTCTTTTTCCATATATTCTGTTAAATAATTTCCAAGAAATTCTTCTACAAGCTTTTTATCAAATTGATCATGTCCTGCTGGAACAGGAGTGTGTGTTGTAAAAATACATTTATTTCTTATTGCTTCAATAGTTTGTTTCCCTTTCGGTTGCATTTTACATAATTCTAATCCTAATAATGCAGAGTGTCCTTCATTCATGTGGTATTTTTGAATGTTGTCACACTTAATTGCATTCAACATTTTTATTCCACCAATTCCAAGAATTATTTCTTGGCCTAATCTGTATTTTTGATCTTTACCATAAAGATTATCAGTTAATTTTTTATCATAATCAGAATTTCCTTCAATATTAGTATCTAAAAATATTATTGGAACTTTATGTCCTGTTATTCCTTCTAATTCATACAACCAAGCTGTTACTTTAACTTCTCTTCCTTCTATATTTACAGTTATAATTTTATCAAGTGGTTTTAGATAATCTTCTGGATTCCATCTATCTTCTTTTTCAATTTGATTACCTTGAGAGTCTATTCTCTGTTTAAAGTAACCATTTCTATAAACTAATGTTGTTGCGATAACTGGAACTCTTAGATCAGCCATACTCCTTAATGTATCTCCTGCTAAAACACCAAGTCCACCAGAATAAGTAAGAATATCTTCATTAACTCCTATTTCCATACTAAAATATGCAACATGTAAATCTTTGAAATCCACTATTAACTCACCTTTGTTTAATTCAAGAATATATGTTTATAAATATTTATGTTTGGATTTATTTTTTAAAGAAGTTTATTTTCACAGAGTCATAAATAACAGCTAAAACAAAGACTGATTGTAAGATTATAAATATTAGGTCTCCTATTGAAACGCTATATGTTCCTAAGGAAATTCCGCCAACAATGTAAAGAATATCTTGTGCCTTTCTTTTTTTTATAATTATTCCTGATGTGATTAAAACAAGGCCGATTATTCCGAAAATTTTAAAGATTTCAATCATAGTTCTTTTTTGATGTTAATATTTTATAAATTCTTTGATAGTTAAATAATTCTAACAACATTAATAAACACTTAATAGTTCTTATGTATTATGGCAGTTAATCGTTCAAGAGAAGAATGGAAAATATATAATAATGTATTTGATAAGTTTACTTTAGCTTTGCTTAGAAAACTTTCTGGTCAAGGCTATTTTGAAGAATTAGAAAGCCCTCTTGCAATGGGTAAAGAAGCTAATGTTTTCATAGCTTCTACTAAAAGTGATAAAATAGTTATTGTTAAAATTTATAGGCTTGAAAATTGTAATTTTAATAAAATGCTAACTTACATTAGACAAGACCCAAGATATATTACTCTAAGAAAGAATAAAAGAGATATTGTTTTTAATTGGGTTCAAAGAGAATTTAGGAACTTAATGATTGCAAGAGAAGCAATAAAAGTTCCAAC
>CAYLIL010000004.1:0-2183 GCA_964384045.1 uncultured Methanosarcinales archaeon | reverse complement strand
TTATTGTTATGGAAGCAATTGGTGATCCAATAGCACCTGAATTAAAAAATCAAGCTCCAATTGATCCTCAAGATTTTTTAGATAAAATATTAAAAAATATTAAACTATTATGGAAACAAGGTTTAGTTCATGGAGATTTAAGTGCTTTTAACATTCTCAATGATTCTGAAGAGCCAATTTTCATTGATTTTAGTCAAGCTACAACAACTAAAAGTAGTGATGCTAAAGATTTACTCTTGCGAGACCTAAAGAATATAGCTGCATTCTTCAAGAAGCTAAGTATTGATTTAGATGTTGATAAAGAGTTTAATGTTGTTGTTGGTTGATCTAACTACCCTATTTTAACAATCTTTAAAAAGAAACTTGAATTCTACTCAATTATGAAAGAGGAAATCGCCCCCAGTACTGATTCAGAAGAACAGTATAGCTATGAGCTAAAGATCCCTAAAGATAGGGTTGCAGTTCTTATTGGTAAGAAAGGAGAGACTAAGAAAGAGCTTGAAGAATTCTCTAAAGCTAGCATTAATATTGATTCTAGGGAAGGAGAAGTAGTTCTGACTGGTTCTGAAAGTATTATGCTTTATTCTTTAAAAGAAGTAATAAGAGCTATTGCAAGGGGATTTAATCCTGAAGTTGCTAAACTCTTGTTTAGGCAAGATTATTCTTTGGAAATAATTCATCTTAGTGAGTTTAATGAACATAAAAGTCATCAATTAAGGTTAAAAGGCAGAGTTATTGGTAGAAATGGAAAATCTAGATCTACTATTGAAGATATGACTAATTGTTATATTTCAGTATATGGTAAAACAATAGCTATTCTTGGTTCAGTAATTGAAGTTCCTATTGCAAAGAAAGCAGTTGAAAGTCTTTTAATTGGTAGTATGCATGCTTCTGTTTACAAATGGCTTGAAAAACAAAAAAGAATTCTTCTTGGTAACTAAATTAAGCAATTTTTAGCAACCTTTAAAAATATATATTATATAATTCTATTATAATGGGTGTTAATTTAGGTTTTAGAAAAATAATTGCATTATTCTTTATATTCTTAATAGTTTCATTAACTCCTGTTTTAGCTTTAAATTATAATATTTATGGCCAAGAAAGAGTTGATGGTGTTGTTGCAGCTGGTGAAGATTTTACAGCAGAAATTGTTAATCCTGGAAATCAAGTGTATATTAATATTTCTGGAGACTTAAGTTCTTGTTCTTGTGATGATACATTTAATGATTGCACTTGTTATTTTGCTCCTGTTTTTAATGCAGGTGAAAAAATAATTTATGCTGTAGTTGGTGATTCTGCAGTAGGATTTGAAACTAGTGAAATGACTTACTCTCTTGATGCTGAACAACCACAAGTGATTGCAAATTCAAGTTTAGATGGTAATGAATTAACTGTTGATTATCTTATAACAGACACTTCTGGTTCAACTATGTTTACTTGTTCTGGAATAAAAGATTTTGTTATATTCATTAACCAACATTTATCTTATACTGAAACTTTTAATACAGAAAATTGTTCTGTTAGGGGTCAAGCAAAATTTGATATTGAGCCTTCGCCAATTCTTGATATTTCATTTAGAGCAACAGATTTATCTGGTTTAAATAATGAAATTGATCTTAATCAATTGTCTATGGATGCGTTTGCACCTGTTGTTGCAGGAACATTTGAAATATATCAAGCAGGAATTCCTATTGATAGAATAGCCCTTAATAATCCTCAAATTCCTATTGTTGATGTTGTTTTCTTTGTTACAGAAGAAGAACTTGCACCTAATGGTGTAACAGGAGACTTAACTGATTTTAATAATTTACCAACACAAAATCTTGGTTACCAAAGTATGAATGCACTCTGTGTTCAACAACCTGGAACAGACTTATATGAATGTAAATTTAAAAATATTAAATTCCATCCTGAAGATGAAATAATTGATTTACCTTTAAGTTTAACTGATGCACAAAATAATCAAGTAACACCAACTCTTCAAAGACAATACGTTGTTGTTGTTGCAGAAAACGAAGTTATCCATATTGGTCCTGAACTTTCTAAAAATTGTGATGCAAATCTTAACTGTTATGTTAATAAAAATCCTATAATTAAAGTTGTAATAACTGGTGCAGAAGATTCAAGTTTTAATCAGCTACATGTTCCTCTTAAAACAGGACAATTAAGTAGTACAGATTATG
>CAYLIL010000003.1:13435-14481 GCA_964384045.1 uncultured Methanosarcinales archaeon | reverse complement strand
AATATGAACACTAGTTGTAACATAATAATACCAAATCAAGTTACAGCAAGAATACAAGAATGTCATGAAACTATTTATCATATTTTATGCAAACTAATTGAAGATTCATTGTTTTAATAATTCTTCATACTTAATCGGAACAGCACCAAAGTGAGTGATAACAATACCTGCCGCTTTGTTTGCAAGATCAACAGCTTCTTTCAAAGATTGGCCTTTGTCAAGTGCATAAGTTAATGTTGCAATAAATGTATCACCACAACCAGAAACATCAAATACTTCTTTTGCATAAGAATCAAATTGAAATATTTCTTTTTTATCTTTATCAAAAGCAATCACACCTTTCTTTCCTAAAGTTATCACAATATTAGAATTAAATTTAGTAGATAATTCTTTTATTGCAGAAGGAATATTGTCATCATTAATTTCATAACCTAAAATTTTTTGTGCTTCGATAACGTTTGGCTTTAATAGGAAAACATCCTTATAAAAATTTATGTTTTGCGGTTTAGGGTCAACAATTATCTTACCTTTAAACTTATTCTTTAATTCTTCCATAAAATATTCTGTGATTAATCCTTTAGCATAATCTGAAATTAAAATAATAGAAGGAGATTCATCTAAAATAAAATTTATAATTTTATCAGAATATTCTTTAGACAAAGAAGATTTATCTTCGTAATCAACTCTTAAAACTTGTTGATTATATTCTGCAGCTACAAATCTTTGTTTAACAATTGTTGGCCTACCATCACTAAAGAAATTAAACTTAATATTATTATCTTTACATAAACTCTTAATTTGTAAACCAGAATGGTCTTCATTTACAACACTCACAAAAACCACATCTGACTTAAGACTAACAAGATTATTTGCAACATTTGCTGCACCCCCTAATCCTAATTTTTCTTTATTTTTAATTACATGAAGTACAGGAACTGGTGCTTCTGGATTAATTCTTTCAATATTCCCAAAAGTATGAATATCAAGCATTGCTTCACCAAAAATAATTATATTTGCCATTTTAACAAATTAACTATAATTATACC
>CAYLIL010000003.1:0-13425 GCA_964384045.1 uncultured Methanosarcinales archaeon | reverse complement strand
TATACCTTATTTATAATATTTATGAAATTATAGCTTATATTTAAAGATTATAATATATAAGTATCTATTATAAAGTGATTACTAGTATTTATATATTATATTAATATATAAAAGGATTATGGTAGATACCACTATAGAAACAGGAGTAGACAAGCTAATAAACCTTCTTAAAACTCAGGAGAAAATTTCAATATCTGATGCAGCTAAAAAGCTAGGCATACCTACAAGGATTATACAAACTTGGGTTGACTTTTTAATTGAAGAAAAAGTTATTAGCATAGAATATAAGTTTACACAGCCTTTTATTTACTTGAACAAAGCAGAAAAAAAAACAAGTAAAGAAAAAGAAAAATTTACTATGCAAGATATGAAAGATGAATTTTTTAATAGAGCTAAAAAAAAGAATTTAACTGAAGAACAAACAAGAAAATTATGGGAGAAAAAACTGATAACAGAAATAGAAAAACATAAAGTTCGTTTTTATGATTATGCTAAAGCTAGGAAAATAGAAAATATAGATAAAGAGTGGGAAGATTTTCATATGAAAATTACAGGAGTAAGTTAATGGAAATATCAGAGTTTATAGAAAAAGAAGTAGTAAAACATATTGATGATTTAGTTAGAAATAAAGATAGAAACGCGAGTTTGAATAGAAGTGAAGAAGCAGGATTGTTTACAATAAAAAAAGATTATGAAACAGAAATAAAAAATAATATTAATAAAGGAGATTTAGTGGCTGCTAAAGGCATTTACAAAGAACTTCTGGGTAAATTTGATTCAAAATTAGATAGAGATGTAGCCATAAGATTGTTAAGTATTCTAAGTAAAGTTACAGATAATATCAAAAAAGATATTAAAGATCCAGCACAAGAAAAGTTGTTTGAGGAAGAATTTGAGAAATATAATAAAATTGTTACAACTAACAATATAATCCCTCAAGAGATTAAAGGGGAAGAAACTAATGCAAAATTCTTTGAAGATAAAGAGTTTAAAGAAAGGGCACCGAAAAGAAAAAGTGAGAAAGAAATAATTCAAGCATACATTGTAAACCAACCAGAAGGATTACAACCTGAACTTCCAATAAATCAACCGCCACAAAAGCAAGAAAAAAAAGAACAAGAAATTCCAGAACAAAATAAACAAGAACAAGCGCAATTAAGAAACCCTCCACAAGCACCAAATTACCCTAATTATGCTCCACAAGCACCAATGAGAAGATACATTAATTATGAAAATGTTGATCCAAGTGAACCACACATACAAGCATTATTAAAGCAAATCAAAACAAAGGAAGTTATGATAACCAAAGCTTTGATTATGCAAAATCTTAAATTAGCAAAAGAACTTTATGATGAGATGAAATTAATGTTTGAACAATTCCCTTCAGAATTATATGATATCAAAATAGAAATTTATTCAAAACTCCTATCAACAAATTATAAAATACATCAACTTGTAAACCATATAAATAGACTTAAAAAAATTGAAGAAGAAAATAACAAATTTGAACTAAAACATGATGAAATAACAGACGCTAAAGAGCAAAAGCTTAACCTTGAAAAGGAAAAAATTAAAGGAGAAATAGAATATCTTAAAAAAGATATAAATCCAGATATTTTAAGAAAAGAAGAAATAACAAGAAAAAATAGAAAACTAGAAATAAAAAAATTAAAAAATAAAGACAATAATATTGAGTTAGATATAGAAAAACCAACTACACATCAAGAAGCTAGAACAGAAACTCAAAAGAACCATATTAGCAAACTTAACAAAGAATTAATAAAGAAGCTATATAATAGTGGAATTAAAAAGTTTTTAGACAAAGATAATAAACAAGCGAAAGACTATTTCAAAAGAATACTTGAGATAAATCCTTATTACAAACCTGCAATAATTAGACTTGAACAAATTAATGCACAAACTTAACCAATTAAGAGGTGGGGAAGTGGAAGAACCAAAAAAAAAAGAGATTAAAGATACAGATATTAAGAATACAAATGTAATAGAAACTTATTCTCTTAATGTTAATAATATTATAATTAAAATTAGCATAGTTAATGACGAAACAAGACCAGTTCCACAATACACAATTTCTATTTCAAATATTAGTGAAACAACAAAATTAATCCTTGAAAAAATAAGACAAAAGTTTATTTCAAAAATGTCACTGGAAAATCTTGAAGAAGTTCAAGAGGATAAAAACTTTGATATAAAAGAGAAATTTAAAGATGAAATAAAGAATCTTGTAAAAGAAAATTTTCCAGACATTGATGTAAAAACAGTTGAAATGCTTACAAATTATTTAATTGAAGAAAACCTGGGTCTTGGAAAAATAGAAATCATGCTTAAAGATGAAAATCTTGAAGAAATTGTTATTAACGGACATGAAAGTGTTGTATGGGTTTACCACAAAAAACATGGTTGGCTTGAAACAAATGTTAGAATATATGACGAATCAAGAATAAGGCATTATGCAACAATGATTGGTAGACAAGTAGGTAAAGAAATAACAAATCTTAATCCTCTAATGGATGCCCATTTGCTAACAGGAGACAGAGTAAATGCAACATTAAGCCCAATTTCAAATAAGGGGAATACAATAACAATTAGAAAATTTTCTGCCGATCCATGGACAATAACAAAATTCATCAAACTTAATGTTTTGAGTTTTGAAGCAGCTGCACTAATTTGGCTTGCTATTGAAAATGAACTATCAATGCTTATTGCAGGTGGAACAGGTTCAGGAAAAACATCTATGCTTAATGTTGTAGCTAATTTCTTCCCACCAAATCAAAGAATTATCTCCATAGAAGACACAAGAGAACTTATGTTACCAAAATCATTACATTGGGTTCCAATGGAAACAAGATTGCCAAATCCTGAAGGTAAAGGAGGCATAAGCATGCTTGACTTGGTAGTTAATAGTCTTAGAATGAGACCAGATAGAATAATTATGGGAGAAATAAGAAGAAAAGAAGAAGCAGAGGTTTTAATGGAAGCTATGCATACAGGTCACTCTGTATATGGAACAATACACGCTAATAATGCAGAAGAAACAATTACCAGACTTACAAATCCTCCAATTAACTTACCAAAGCCAATGATTTCAGCAATTTCCTTAATCCTTGTTCAGAATAGGAATAGAAGAACTGGAGCAAGAAGAACTTTACAAATCGCAGAAGTTCTTGCAGATGGTGAAGTAAATGTATTAATGCAATTAGATGTTAAAAAAGATATAATAGAAAGAATAAGGCAATCAGAGATATTTATAGAAAGACTTAAACTTTACACAGGGCTAACAGGAGACTCATTAGATGATGATCTTAAGAAAAAAGTTAAAGTGCTAAAATGGTTAGTTAAAAATAATATTGAAAATGTTGATGATATAGGTGCAATAATGTCCAAGTATTATAGGGGAAAATTAAAAATAGTATAATTCTAAAATGAACATAATCAATTTTTTAAGACATCGAAATCCTAAACTTAAGAAAAAATTAGCGACAGCGAAGATAGATAAAACACCTTATGATTATCTAAAAGATGTTGTTAAAAAAACAATAATAAATACTGCATTAATAATTATTACACTTGCTATTTTTCTAAATAAAAATCCTAATTTTTTAGTAATAATGGTGCTTGGAACAATTGTAACAATCTTGTTTTTGTATTCAATTAACTTGAAAAAAGTTGATGCAAAAATAATGAAAAGAGGAAAAGACATTGATAAAGAAGTGTTGTTTGCAGGAAGATTTTTATTAATTAAGCTAAATAGTGGACAACCATTAATCAATGCAATAGTAGATGCATCAAAATCTTTTGGAGTTGCAAATAAATATTTTAAAGAAATTGTTAAAGATATAGAATTAGGAACACCTCTTGAAATAGCATTAGAGAATGCAGCAGTTAATAGTGCATCAAATAGATTTAGAAAAATATTATTTAATATAACTAATGCAATAAAAATAGGTATTGATGTTAGTAACTCTTTAGGTTCAATACTCGATGAAATATCAGACGAACAATTAATTGAAATACAAAGATATGGTAAAAAATTAAACAGCCTAACAATGTTTTATATGCTTTTAGCAATAATATTGCCTTCTTTAGGAATGACAATGGCAGCTGTTATTTTTAGTATGCTTCCAAACATGGGCTACCTAGCCAGCAAAATGTACTGGATATTTGGAGTATTACTTATTTTTATACAAATAACTTTTATTTCAATGTTTAAAGGTGCAAGACCTAATGTTAATATTTAAAGTAAGACGTGATTAAATTGAGAGAAATAAAATTATTTTCAATGCTTGGCAAAGCTTTTACACCAAAAAGGCTTAGACCAGTTATATCACGACAATTTTTTAGGGCTGGATTAAGCGATGTTCCAAATACTTTATTTGGGATCCTATTTTATATCACTTTAATAATAACTTATTTCATATATTTTCCTAATCTTTATTTAGTAATACGAGATTTTAATCCAATATTATTCCTATTTATTACATTTTTATTTTGGGTTGTTGTTCCTTTGACTTTATCTGCAATAACCATGCTTGGAATATATTTTTATCTTGATATTAAAATATTTAATAGATCAAAGAGCATGGAAGATAAACTAGCAGATTATCTTGTTTTTGTATCAACTAATTTAAAGGGAGGAATGTCATTTGAAGCTTCATTATGGAGTGCTATAAAACCTGAATTTGGTTTGTTGGCTGAAGAGATGGGGCTTGTTTCAAAAAAAGTTATGACTGGGAGTGATCTTATTACTTCTCTAACAGAGTTTGCTCAAAAATACCCTTCCCCAATAATAAGAAGATCTATGAATTTAATTATTAGTGAAATAGAAAGTGGAGGAAAAATTAGTGATTTAATTGATAGAGTTATTAGTGATCTTAAAAAAACAAGATTACTAAAACAAGAAATGGCAGCGTCAACTTTAACGTATATAATTTTTATTAGTGTGATAATTCTTATAATTTCCCCACTATTATTTGCCTTATCTTATCAGCTATTAGATGTAATGATAAGTTTTATGGGTAGATTTGCAGGAATGAACATACCAAATATGCCAATTTCATTTGCAGAAGGCGAAGGAGTTGATCCAACACAATTTAAAATATTTTCTTACTTCGCAATATCTATAATTTCAATATTTGCATCAATGATAATTTCAATAATTAACAAAGGCACAATAAAATCAGGATTAAAATATATGCCAATGTTTTTAGCAACATCAATTATAGTATATATAATTACACAAAGCGTTCTTGCAGGAGTTTTCTCAAGTTTAGTTATTTAAATTAGAATTAGTGTCTTAGCTTTAGAATTATCTAAGTTTAGTTATTATATCTTTAACAGAACCAAAATCAAGTATAGTATTTCCTATAACATAAACCTGCATTCTTCTCATATTTTTTATGTAAGGGGAAATTATTTTATCATTTAGAACATCAAATCCTATTGTAACTAAGTTAAAACTAGGTAGAACAATTAAACTTTTCTTTTTATACTTTCCTGAAAGAAATACTTTAAAGCTTTCTTTTCTAGAATGATCATAAAGGGTTATAGATGGGTGCTGATGACCAATAATTATATTTTTTGCTAGCTTAAAGTCTTTAGTTTTTTCAAATAGCTTATCACCATGAGTAAAAAAGTAATCACTGATTAACCAATGATAATGTTCTTTATAACCTTGAACCATATTAATTTTCCTAAGTTTTTCATGATTACCTTTAATTAATATCAACTCAGATTTGTTATTGCAAAAATCAAGAATATTCTTTATTTGTTTTCTTACTTTAAACTTAGGCCTTACAAAATCATGTTGTATATCACCAAGAATAACGATTTTTTTAGGCTTATATCTTCTGACAAGAATAGCAAGTTTATTTTCCATCTCTTTAATATGAAACTTTGGAAGTAAAAATCCGCTTTTATGTAAAGATTCTTCATAACCAATATGTAAATCTCCAAACACTAATGTTTTTATTGATTTGATAAATATTGAAAACTCATCTAATACAATATCTTTATTTAATTCGAACCCTTTCATTTTAATAAACTAAAATATAACTATGCTTATTGTTACAAACCTAACAAAATTTATAAAATTGATGCATTATTTTAATAATATGAGAAAAATACTTCGTAAGAAAGAAATAAAAGAATTAAAAGGATTGATTAAAGAAGAAATTCTTAAGAAATCTAAAATTGAATTCTTTAGTGATGAAGATGGAGAATTTATATTAACAGATGGAGAAATTGCACTCTTCAAACATAAAGAATGGGTTTTAACTCTACAGGCTATTCTAAAAGAATCTAATGAAATTAAATACAAAGAAGTTATTGTAGATGCAGGTGCGATAAAATTTGTTGTAAATGGTGCAGATATTATGCGACCAGGAATAACAAAAATTGATAATGAAATTGAGAAAGATGAAGTTATTCTCATTAAAGAAGAAACACATAACAAACCTCTTGCATTCGGAATTGCGCTCCTTTCAGGAGAAGACATGAATACTGCAACCTCTGGTAAAGTTGTTAAAAGCCTGCATTATGTAGGTGATAATATTTGGAATCGGAAAAAGATTTAAACTCTTTTGAGATGCCAAAAAAAAACAGCTTTTTTGAGCATAAGAAGGTTTAAGATTATTAGTAAAATTTTATAAATAATCATTCTTAATTAAATAAAATGACAAGTTTAGATGATCTCGAAAGTAAAATAGAAGCAAAAAAGAGACTGATTAAGGCTCAAAAAGAAAAAGCAAAAGGAATAGTGGGGAAAATATTATTTATCCTTGAGAATGATTATAAAATAGTAGACCACACAATTATAAATCAAATAGAAGTGCAGAATAAGAAAGAATTAAAATTATTTAGTGATGACTATAAAACAACAGAACTTAAAAAAACAATCCATGAAATAAAAAATGATATTATAATTAATGAATTTAACCAGGAAAATCTTGTTGACACTATATTCAGTAAGTTTGAAGCCATTTCTATTGTTAATGCATACCAAATAAGAAGTTATTATATTGGTTCAAATGAAGAAGAATTGTTGATGAACCAAAGTGAGATGAATGTCTTAGATAAATCTGCAAAATTACTTTCAATATGCTTAATAGGTGCAAATATATCAAAAAAAGATATGATTATTATATATTATAACCCTAATAAAAATATAGAAGAAAAAATAAATAAAATATACTTAGAATTGCAACCAAAAGTTGAAAAATATGATAAAGAAATTGAACTTCTGAATCTAACTGAAGCAGCTAAATTACTTGGAATAAAAGAATAAATTATTCTAACTTACCTACTCATACAAAACCTTCAATCTCCTAGTCTTAGGTAAGAAGTTATGCAGTTTGTTTTCTTTTATTAATCCACAGCCAAGAAAGTCCTCTTTGTATTTTAGTAAATAGTAACCATCTTCTAATTGAGGTATATCAAAATCGTAACCCTTAAGCCAGCTTTCTGCTTGAGCATGTTCTAGTTGCAGGATATTCTTAGTTGCAACCTTACCAATAATTTGAGAACCCTCTAAGCTTAATCTTATAGATTCATCTTTATTTATTGTTCCAAAATAAATTCCTGCTTTTTCTGATCTTTTGAGATTAAGTTTGAAATTTTTTTCAGTTTTATTTGTTAAAAATATTTTCTTTTTATGATTTTTAAGAAATAATAATTTAGTAAATGGTTTTGTATCTTTAATTCCAAATTGAGTACTTAATCTAATGAGCATTATTTTTAATTCTTTAGAGTTGATAATACTAATATCTAACATTTTAAACCTTTTTTGCTCTACCTTTATCAATAAGTATCTTAGCTATTATTTTAGGTAATTCTGCAATATCCCCTTTCTTAAAAGGACCTAAAAGTTCTTTTTTTGGACCATAAAAATTAGACATGTCTGTTAGAAATTCTATTTTAGAATTTTGTATAATCACAGTTTTCTCATCTTTAGGAAGAGGATCACTTTCAGTTTTAGCTACAATCTCTTCTTTTAATGGTAAAGGCTCAAACTCCTCTTTTGGTTCTTCTTTTTCTATAATCGGTTTAGATTCAATCTTTTCTGTTGAAGAATAATTATTTTCTTTAAACTCCCTGAACAATTTAACACAATTATTAAAAAAAACATTTTCATCTGTTGTAAAAACCTCATGATTAATAATTGTGCTTGGTATTTTAGCTCTTGAAAGTGCAAGAAGAATTATCTTTTTTTGTCTTCTATCTCTAATTTCATTAAGAATCTTTCTTATATTTTTAATTTCAATCTTCTCTTTCTCAAGATTAATGTTTATAACCAGTGATGTTTGAGATTCTTTTTGCTTAATAATAAGTTCTTTAGATTTAAGAGAACCGAAAACATCAATATAAAAGTGTTTATCAATACTTTGTAAATCTTCCCTTGTCTTTTCTCTTCTTAGAAGATCAAAAAGATGCTCATAGCTTATTTCCTCTGACATAATATATACTAATCTTAAATGTTTTTTAAACCTTTTGATAAGTATGGGTGTGCCCTGAGCCTTCTAAAATACTGCCTTGGAGCAAAGCTGAATAAATTACATTTTATGCTGAAAGCCAAAATTGAGCAATTTATGATTAAAATTTGGGAGCATAGCGACCAACAGCTCTCCGCAGTATAAAAAATGAAAGATTTGAAATACACCAGATAAGTATAAGAAAGCTTTAAAAAGAAAGAAAATATCCTTAATCATATGGGAAGAGGCCAATTACGTATATTTGCTAATCGTTCAGGGGAATATTTTGCTAAAGCAGTTATAAAGGAACTAAATACTAATGTAGATAATAAAATAGTATTAGGAAATATAAAAACAGTTGACTTTGCTGATGGAGAAATAAAGCCAATGATTAAAGAAACAGTCAGAGGTGCAGATGTTTATCTTGTACAAAACTGTTTTGACCCCAAAAGCACAAGAAGTGTTCATGATAACTTCTTTGAGATGTGTTCAACAGTAGATGCACTTAAAAGAGCAGGAGCAAGACACATCACCCTAGTAATACCCTATCATCCATTCTTAAGGCAAGACCATCAAAAAAGAAGAGAACCTATAACAGCAAGATTAGCAACTGATTTTATCACTATAAGTGGTGTTGGTGCAGTTATAACAACAGAAATGCACCAAGCTCAAATAGAAGGATTTTACAAAAAAACCAAAGCAGATGATCTTAAAACAGCAAAACTGCTATGCGAATATATAAAAGAAAATTATAATATTAAAGATACAGTAGTTCTTGCACCAGATGCAGGAGCTGCAAAAAAAGCAGAGGAATTTGCAAGAATACTTAACCTAGATATAGCCCAAGGATTTAAAATAAGGTGCAATGATCAAGCAAACTTTGTTGAAAAATTAGAAATTGTTGGTAATGTAAAAGGTAAAAATGTTATTGTGCCAGATGACATGATAGATACTGCTGGAACTTGTCTTAAAATTTATAACAAATTAAAAGAATTAGGAGCAAATAAAATCTCTTTCTGCTGCACTCATGCATTACTCAACAACCCAGCAATGGAAAGACTTAGCAAAACAGATTCTGAAGTAATTACTACTGATTCTATTTGGCATGGTGAAAAATTCTATGAAGAAAATAAAAAAATAAAATTAGTTAGCCTTGCAAAACTATATGCAAAAGTAATATCTAATTTTAACAAAGATAAATCAGTTAGTGAGTTGTATAATTAAATAGAACTTACAAACTTAGGCACAAGAATAGACCTATAAACCATAGTATAACTTGTTTTCTTATTCATTTCTTCTAAAGAATTTAAACAAGAAACTTCATCCGGTAGAGGATAAACTAAACTATAAAGTTCTAAAGAATTATTTTTATTATAAATATCTCTTGCTCTTAAAGAAATTGTTTTTGAAGCATTAAAATCAAGACCCCCCCATGGTGCAGGTTTAATTTCAATTGGATCAGAAGGATAGTATACTCTTTTTTTACAACCTCCGCCTAAAACCCAAGAACGCTTTTCTTTACAAACACTATTACATTCTTTAGGAATAATTACACCATTATTATCCATGTAACTAATATCGACTGCATATCTTCCTGGAACTAATTGAGCTTCACCTGTTTCATTACCATCTAAGGTTAAGAAAACTTCATGACTAACATCAATATCTTCTCCAATAAGGCTTAGCTTTACTACAACAGAATCAGTAGCACTTAAGGGATAATTTGAATCGCTTATAGAAACTCCTTCAATTATTTGTTTACCTAATACAGATTTAAAATTATAATTAATAGGATATTTTTTTATAGTAATATTTTTTGTTTCAAAAGGATAGAGGCCAATTGCACCTAAATTAATATTCCTATCTTTTTCTGTTGTTAATTTTATTCTTTTACTTTGGTAACCTGAACTTTCTATTAAGACATAGCCATTTAAACATAAAGGCATTTTATTATTAAAATAACCTGCACCCATTTTCAATTCTGTTCTACCAATTGCACACTCTGCATAAGTTCCACAACCATAACTAACAGTTGCATCACTTAAGGCTGTGCCAGAGTTTCTATCAAAAAGTAAGAAGCTTATATTTCCAGATGTTCTTTGTGCAGGTTCACAAAAAATAGAATTAGATGCTTTGTTACCTGGAAGGATATTAGAATTAACTTGATTTGCAGATGTGTCCACATTTAATATTTTTATATCAAGAAAATCAGAACCCCAAGGAACTGGACCTAAACCTAATAAATATTCATTAATTGTATAACCTTTTCTTAGATTAATTTCCATAGCAAAATTAAAACTCAGTTCATTATTCATATTTTCAGGGTTATGACTCTTAACCCTTATAATCATAGGATAACTAACATCATAAAAGAACTCATAATATTGCTTTTTATCATTGCTTAAATATTTATTTAAAGCCTTTTGATTATCTTTAGGTTCACGAGGATAAATCAATTCCCCTTTATTAGGAAAAACATTAACATAAGATGGTTCTTTATGATATAAAAAATCAACTGAAATATCCTTAGTATAATCATTATCTTTTGGGTAAATTGGCATTATAGCAGAAAGATATAAATTTCTTATAGTTGAATCATTTTCAGGAATTGTGGCAATAAAATTGTCATTAAAGTTTCTAGTTCCTAATACTTGAAATAATTGAGAGTAACGATAAATTATATTCTTAATATTATCCTTAACAATGGGCCTAACCCAAAACAAATGAGAATCATATGAAACATAAAATAAAGGAGGGAGAGATTCCTGATTTGGTCCTGCATGAGAAGATATTAACTTTTTTGTATAAACAGCCATATGATTAGTTAAAGATTCATAATAGGTAATATTGTAAGCAATATCATACAACTTTTTTAATGGCAAATCTGATTTTACATAATAATCTTGAATATTTTGTTTTATATTACCATTATCTACTTCAAAATTATAATTAAGTAAAAAATCTTGACCAGAATCATAAATTACTGTATCAACAATAGGAATAGATATTGAAGTAATTGTAATACCTGTTTTCTCAAATTCAGCAAAATCAATACAACTATCCAAATTATCTTGAATATAAAGGGACAACTGAGTTTGCATTGATTCTATGGAGGGAGTTAAACTAGATATAAGAAAATTATAATTAGTATTTTTTCCTTTAAGGTAATACCAATAAGGAATAGCATCTTCTTGATTAGCCAATAATATTGCATCAGCTTCAGTTGGATTAGCTGGGTCAATAAAGATTGAAGGTTTAGTATAAGTCTTGTTTAAAGGATAAATATATCCTCCATGACTAGCTAACTTATTTATTCCATCATTAGCAATTGTTAATAAACATGATTCAACATAAGTTCTTATTGGTTTAAATTCATTAGGAATCTCTGTTAACTCAACAGGTAAGGGTCCATTAGAAACAACCTGCCCCCGAACATAAATTACAATTCCAACAATAACTATAATTACTATTGCAAGAATTACAAAAATTGTTACTTGGCCTTTTTTGTTACTTAACATGAACTACCTCTTTTTATGGATATTATTAATTGAAGATTTAATTAATAAATATAAATATTTTCTAATAAATGCGGATACAATAAATACTAATAATAACATAATCAGGAAAACTATTAAATTTAATATTGTTACTTGAATAAAAGTTAATATAATGGTGAATAAGAAAATAATAATTAAAACTAAAAAAAAACCAATAAAATATGGAGCAGAATACTTGAAAAAAGTTGGAATTATTCTAAAAACATCTTTCCACGATGATTTAAACTTTTTATTATGAAAACTAGATAGCTTAACTAAAAAAGACATTATAAAATAGGCCCAGAACAGGACTAACCAAATTATAAGCAAAGGCATAGTTAAACTAAATATTAAGAAAGTTACAATTAACAATATTAAGAAAGATAAAAATAATGGGAGAAGATTTCTTAAAGTTTTTACCCATAAAGAATATAATTCTTTAACTTTATGATATATAGTTTTGTCAAGGGCTTTATATTGTAAAATATCAAATAACACCCCGAAAATAAAAGATAATAAAATTAATCCTGCAACAGAAAGGGCCAATACTAAAACCAATGCTCTAAGGATAGAAGCGTAAGTATTAGCTATATCTAAACGAAAATCCTCTGATACTGTGTCTTCAGAAAGAAGTGCACCATAATTTTGTTCAAATATTTCTGTTTGATAAACTTGAAAATAAATTAAACCAATTACAAAAAATAATAAGCAAAAGAACAAAACTAATGAAATAAAATCAAGTAAAGAAGATTTCCAAACATAATTATTAAACCTAAACGTTCTTTTAATTAATTTTGAAATCACTGTTTCTTTTTTCATATTTATACCTTTTAATTAAGTATTGTCTAAAACCTCATAAGTTGTGGGATTATTATCAATAGTTAAAATTATTTCATTATATTTGTTATTAGTATATATTGAGTAAAAACCAGAATCTCCAGTTACTAAAGAGAATTCTTTCTTAGTTGTGTCCTCACTAAGATTAATTTTAGTTATAGGGTGTTTAGCAGTTAAACTATACTTTATTTTCTTATCACTTCCTTGAGTTGGTAACCCTTGAATATACCAACTAAGAATAAAAAGATAAATTTCTTTTTCATCTTCAATTATGCCTGTTGAATCTAATTGAGCATTAACTGCAATTGTTAAACCATAAATTGCACTATGATCATAACCTTCATCAAATGAATAATCATAATCAAACTCCGTACTTAAATCCTGTGAACAAATTTTCTTTTCCCATTCTTGAACAGTATACCAATCCAGATTTGGAATTCCTTCCACAACATAATTCTCATTTCCGCCTGCAAAAGGCATGATTTCTTCAAAATAATCACCAAAGTTATTCCAATAGGCATCAGTAGCTTCAGAAGAGTTAGCACTAATTAAAACAAATATTAATA
>CAYLIL010000002.1:0-17047 GCA_964384045.1 uncultured Methanosarcinales archaeon | reverse complement strand
GGGTGGGATATGGTATATTCTCAAGGACCCTATATCTATAATGTTTCTGGATAATGGGGATATATCTATCAGATTACATAAATGTTTATAAAATAAAACATAACTTCTTTTTTTATGGAACCCTTAATTCATTTAATAATTCCTTTGTTGATTGTTGCTGCTTTTAAACCTCAATTAGATAAAAGATTAGTTCTTGGTTTAGCTGTATTGACCATACTTCCTGATTTTGATTTTATAGTAGGGCATAGAAGTTTATTCCATAATCTATTTTTTGTTCTTTTATTTAGTTGGGTCGTTTATCTCATATTTAAATTTATAATCAACAAGGGAAGATCAAAAAGGGTGCTGGAAAATAAAAACGCTTTTTATCTTTCCATTTTTTATCTTTTTTCGCATTTATTGCTGGATATAGGTAATCCAGGTGTCCCTTTTTTTTATCCACTAAGCAATAAACTATTTACTTTAAATTTTTTATTATTAACCTCTTCAGCAAATGGGATCTCGAATGGCATTGGTCTAATGACTAAAACATCATTTACTTTAAATCCTTTGATTCAGGGGACTGCTATGATGGATGCTCCTGTAATAACTACATTTGGTTTGTTGCTTTTTGTTATTGTTGCTATTTTATTACTAATCAAATTAATAGTTAAAAAGAAATAATGCATCCTTGAAATAGTTAAATAAACATTAAATAAGACTCACTATAATCTAAAATTCTACTTTCATTCAAGTAAATGCAATATCTATTTTAATCAATAAACATATGTATATTTTACTATATAAATGCTTATAAAGGTTATAGTTAATAAAAATGTAATGGGGGATATTTTGTAGGAAAAATACAAATTTATATTTTTAGTCCTATTTATCTATTCTCTTATAATATATAAGTTTAAATACTACTTATACTGTACCATGGTTGAATATAGTTCATTGGGGGTTAAATGTCAGCAATATTGGAGAGACTTAAGTTTATTGAACCTGTTACTATTAAATATGGCTCTACAGAAAAAATTGAGTTTATTTCTATTGATAAATTGAGATATTCTAAAAAAAGGATTAGGCAGAAGATAAGTAGGGGAGAAATAACTGATATGGCTAAAAATCTTAAAACTTTTGGGGTTTTGCAGCCTTTGGAGATCAATGAGAGAAATGAAGTTGTTTTGGGGACCCGCAGGTTTGAGGCTGCTAAATTAGCTTCATTTGAAAAATTGCCTGTTATAAGGAGGAATACTTCTGAGATTCATGAAATTGAAAAGCAATTAGCTTCTGACTTGCATAGTAAAAGCTTGACAGTTATAGAAAAGGCAATTGCTTTTCAGAAATTAATTGAGCTTAAGGGTATATCAAAATATGCATTAGCTAAATATCTGAACATAAGCCATAATCTGGTCTGTAGGACATTAGCTATTCTTGATGCTGATGCAAGGACAATCCTTTTGATTAAGCAAGGAAAGATTTCACAAAGGATGGTTTCTATGGTGGTTTATAGGCTTAAGAATAAGAATCTTGAGCAGTTCGTTGTTAATGAAATAATCGAGAAGAAGATGAGCATTGCACAGGCTGAAAATTTCATGGGGGAAGTAAATGATCCTGAAGTTTTCAAGAAGCATTTTTTGCAAAGGGTTAAAGCATTTAAGACAATGATTACACATTTTAAGGAGAAAATGAAAGTACTTAATTTTAATGATGCGCAGAAAGAAGATATAATCAGAGAACTAAATAAGATTGATTTTGAACATATCTTGATGTAGAGGGTGGGGTGTTAAAATGGATGATGAACCAAATTTAGTTGATTTTTATAATGTCTTAAATAAGAGAAAAAAAACAATAATTGGTTTAACCCTAGCTATAGTCCTGATAACTTTAATTATACTGATTATGGTGCCTAAAACATACGAATCTGAGTCTATGATTGGGATGGCCAGATTAGGTCAGATAAATCAAGATGGTTCAACGCTGGATAACTTCATTATTAAGCCAAACGAAGCAGAGAAATTGATTAAAAGTTCCTTAATTTTACAGCCTGTAATAGATAAATTTTTTCCAGATGGTGAACAATCATTGAGAGAATTTAATGAAGATAATCTGGAAATTGAAATCTTTGAACAAAGGATCAGTTGGAATCTCATGGGATTTGAACCTTACTTATTTATTCGGACTAGGGCAAACAATGCTGAGATTGCACATGATATTAATGAGCAGATTCTGGAGCAATTCCTTATCAATGCTAGACCTAAATATGATCAAAGAATTAAATTATTGGTAAACAGTTTGAATACGACTAATAAACAGATTAAAGAGTTAAAAAAAGAAATATCAAGATTAACTTCTGGCTTGATATCATTAAACGATAATAAATTAACTAGTGAAGCTATGTCAAAAATAATCTTATTAGTTAGTATTTCTTCAGATTATAAAACAAAACTTGAACTTCAGGAAACCAAACTTGATGATATTAGGGTGGCATTAGTGCAGGCTGAAGATTTTATTATAGTTACCCCCCCAGATGTTCCTATGACATTTTTTAGCCCAAATTTACTTTTTTATTTGGTGCTTTCATTTATTGTAGGCTTATTCCTCTCATTATCTCTTGTTTTTATTCAAGAATCAATAAATCAGGATAATTGAAGTAATTTCATATGTTTTAGGGATAGTATATTATGACTCACATAAAAGAAATAAAATTTATATTTTTTAATATTAAAAAGTCTAAATTTAAAATCATTTAGGTATTATTATGGAAAACTTGATCATTTTATTGTTTTCTTTTGAACTTATATTCTTTTTAGCATTAGCTTTGTTTATGTCTAAGAATAAATTACGTGGTATTTTAAAGCAGCCTTTGGCTATATTCCTTGTTTGTTTTGCATTTATTTATTTATTTATACCTATCTTTATGGTTAAATATGGGCTTTATAGATTTCAATCTAGTTATGATGATTCTAGTTATTTTATCGTTAATCTGCTATTGATGGCATATGCTATTATAGTTGTTTTAACTTATAGCATATTCAATCTGGTTATGGGTAAGTCAAGAAATAAGATTGAATTTATAAAAATTAATTATAAAACTAATATTATTATTTCTATTTTTATACTTTTACCTGCAATTTTAGCATCATTGTTTTTATTTAAATATATACTTGGTTTTAATTATACTCATTTCATCGCCCATAGGGTATTCTTCTTGAAGGGCATGGGTTTTTTGATACTTTTGCTTAATTTGTTCTATGTTTACTTGTCTTTATTTGTTGCTAATTTTGTATTAAACAAAAAAAAGATATTTAAGTTGAATGTGCTTTTTTTTATCTTTGTTTGTTTATTGGCAATATCATCATTTACTATGATAGGTACAAGGTTTTCATCATTTATCTTATTGATCCTGCTTTTATACATTTTCTTCTTTGTTTCAAAAAGAATCAAGAAACGACATACTATTGTTTTATCTATAATTTTCATTTTTTTATTGGTTGCAATCCCTTTCTTGGGGTATATTCGTAGAAATATGTATGTCTTAGATGGAGACCATTCTATTTTGGATATTAAAGAAGGTGGTTTTTTAATATTAGAATCATTATCTGGAAATTTTGGACATTATGAAATTAATTTATGGCTTTTTAATAATAAATGGGAAATACAAAGGGGAAAAACATTTCTTGCAGGTTTCTTGAATTTCATACCCAGGGCCATATTTCCAGATAAGCCCTATGGTGGGGGGCCAACTTTAGTTAATTTTATCTATCCTGGGAGCTATTCTAAGTATAATGAGAATCTAACTTCCCCTACTCCCGGACTTCCTGCAGAATCATTTATGAACTTTGGTTATTGGGGCTTTATTATAATTGGGTTTTTACATGGCATTATTCTTTTTTTAATAAAAAATAATTTCTTGAAATCCAAGATGGATTCGATTGACATAACCCTATATGTTTATTTAGTTATCAGTTTTTCTTTTTTAATCTTATTTTCTGAATTTCTTGCAGCTATAAGCAGGTTAGTATCTGTGATTCTTCCATTATTACTAGTAAAATGTATCAGCAAATTGAGTTGGCATAGATAACTTCTATCAAATTAATGACTAAGATGGTTTATAAGAAAAAAATTAGCTTTCTTTGTGTATGTCCTTGTTATTATCCTGCTTTTGAACATGGGGGGCCTATTTATTCTATGCATAATCTGGATAAGGGGTTAATAAACAACGGGGTTGATGTTGAAGTATACACTACTAATCAGTTCTTATCAAATAAGGTTAAAGTTAACAATAAGACAATAATTGATGGTGTCACTGTAACTTATTTTGATTATAATAGGGCGTTTGATTTTTTTACATCCAATGGCTGGCATTTTTCATGGTCATTAATAAGTGCGTTAAAGAAAAATATCCCTAGATTTGATATAGTCCATCTCCCTACAATATGGAATTTTACAACAGTAATAGCTGCTTATTTTTGTAGAAAATACAATAAGCCATACATTATATCGCCCCATGGTCAGCTTTATCCCTACACCTTTAATCATAAGGGGTGGAAGAAATGGATCTATTATCATCTTATCTCCAGATATGATTTAAAAATGGCTAAAGCTATACGTTATACCTCCAGGGATGAGGCTATTAAGGTGGATAAATTTTTGAATCTTAAGACCAACTCATTTATTCTCCCAAATGGATTAGATTTAAGTGAATTTGAAAATTTACCTAAAAAAGAAGAATTAGTTAAACAATACCCTTTTCTTAAAGGTAAGAAAGTCATTTTGTTTTTGGGCAGAATATGTAGTAAAAAAGGCCTTAACATACTAATAGATTCATTTAATAGATTATCTGGGGAGATGGATAATCTTCATTTGCTTATTGTGGGTCCTGATTTTGAAAACTATAAACATAAATTAAAAATTATTATGAGGTCTCTTCGAATAAAATACCAAGATTTATCCTCGAAGAATACTTTAAAATCAAGATTAAACTATAGGTCTGATTTAGATTCTAAAAAGGCGAATGTCACCTTTACTGGATTGCTTACTGGAAGGCAAAGGTTGGCCGCTTTTACAGGGAGTGATGTTTTTGTTCTAGAATCATATTCAGAAAATTTTGGAATGGCTATATGTGAATCTATGTTTTGTGAAACACCTGTAATTATATCAGATCAAGTTGGTATTTCTTCTGATCTTAAATGTGCAAATGCTGCGATAGTTACCAAGATTGATTCATCTATTTTATATCAAAAAATAAAGCTATTGCTTGAAGATCCAGTTCTTCAAAAAAGATTGATAAGCAATGCAAAAAAATATGTTGAAGATCATTATTGTATGGATGTTATTTCCAGTCTAATGAATGATCATATATTAAGATTTATAGGGAAGTCCAGGAAATGAGAGTAGAAAACCCAAAATTTAGTTATGAATTGTTTAAAAGATTTTTTCATATTTGCTCCACTAGACCCAATAGTGTACAGATTGAGATAACTAATAGGTGCAATTTAGATTGTAAGATGTGCCCTAAGGGAAATTACGCACTCCCTGAAAAAGACATTGACTTGGATCTTTTTAATGAGTTAGTAAAAAAAATAAAAGGTGTTGATGTAGTTTTACCAGTGGGTTGGGGGGAAAGCTTTTTTCATCCAGAGTTTGATAAGATAATAGATATCCTTTTAGATGCAGGGCATAGAATAAAAGTCACTACTAATGGCATGTTATTAAATAATGAGAAATCGATAGAAACAGCCCTGAAAATAGATTATTTAACTTTTTCAATAGATATGCTGGATAACATACATTCTTCCTCCGGGCATAATAATCCCAGAGCGATCCAGAATATAAAGGAACTATTACATAAAAGAAAACTCAAGAATAAAAAAAAGCCATTTATTGCAGTTCAATCGGTCCTATACAAGAACAATAAAGAAATCTTAGATATAATAAAGTTAGCTTCTGATTTGGGTGTAGATAGGGTTAATTTAGTGAGACCTTATACTAAGTTTAATAAATCTATTTCCTCTACATTTGAAGATAGGTTGCAAATATATAGGTCTGCAGAAAAACTAGGTAAGAAATTAAAGATCAGGGTTGATATGTTTGAATACTCTACATTCAAAGGGTATAAAAGGTTATTATGGAAATATTTTAAATCAATATTTAGAATAAATGATTGGTGTCCAAGGCTATATGGTTTTTGTTATATAACTCTTGATGGGATGGTGACTCCATGTTGTGCTTTGCCCAGACATATTGTTGGTGATTTAAAAAAAGAAACATTAACTCAAATATGGAACGGTAAAAATATGAAAGAATTTAGAAAACATCATAAACAGATATGTCGTGATTGCCATGTTTTTAAAATAAGATGAAAACCTTGATTATTTGTCATGAAGGGGATTATTTGAGTGAGAAATTTATTCCTAGATGGTTGAATTCATTTTCTCATCCTACTGGGATAATTGTTTTGCGAGAAAAGAGGGCTCAGTTTTTTAAACGTATTTACTATGAGATAAAGCGATCAGGTATTATCAATCTGTTGGACGTTTTTGCATTTAGATTATATTACTCATTCTTTATTTCAAAAAAAGATAAGTCTTGGTTATACCAAAAAATTAAATCTATTGCCAATAAATATCCCCAACCCCATAATATCCCCATACTTTATACTTATTCTCCCAATACCTCTGAAGCAAGGAATTTCATAAGAGAACACTCTCCTGATATGATGATTGCTTTATGTAAGATTCTCATTGAAAAAAGTATTTTCTCTATCCCATCAAAAGGTACATTTGTAATCCATCCTGGAATTTGTCCAGAATATCGAAATTCTCATGGTTGCTTTTGGGCTTTATATAATAATCAAATTAGCAAGGTGGGAGCTACTCTACTTAAAATAGATGAAGGGATAGATACTGGACCAGTTTATGGCTATTATAAATGCAAATATGATGGATCAAGTGATTCACACATAGTGATTCAGCAGAAGGCTATCTTCCAAAATCTGGAAAAGATAAAAAATAAACTTATCGAGATATATAGGGGTTCTGCCAGGGTAATTGATTCATCTGGAAGAAAATCTGCAGTATGGGGTCAGCCATCATTAACTAAATATTTGATATGGAAAAATAGGGCAAGGGGGAATAAATGAAAGCAATATCTCTTCTTTATCATGATGTGATAATAAACAAGGACTATGATTCAAGTGGTTTTTCAGGACCAGGTGCAGCAATATATAAACTTGAAATTAGTAAATTTAAACAACACCTTAATATGATTCACAAAAAAACAAAGAATAAACCTCAGCTTATCTCTGAATCTTTTCCTAGAACTTCAGGAAAAGTTCCATTGTTTTTTACTTTTGATGATGGTGGGTCAAGTACATATAATTACATTGCTGATCTGTTGGATCAGTATGGCTGGAAAGCCCATTTCTTCGTTACTGTAGCCAATATAGGTAAGCCTTTCTTTCTTACAAAGAAACAGATTAAGGATCTAAGAAAAAGAGGTCATGTAGTTGGTACACATTCATTAAACCATCCAGAAAAAATGTCTGCTTGTAGTTGGGATCAATTATTGATTGAATGGGGAGAAAGTGTTAGGGTATTATCTGAGATATTAGGGGAAGAAGTTACATATGCATCATTGCCTGGAGGGTATTACTCGAAAAAGATTGCAAAAGCAGCATCTATTGTTGGGATTAAAGTATTATTTACTTCTGAGCCAATTAAAAACGCACATTATGTCGATAATTGTCTATTGTTGGGTCGTTATACTATCAAAAGATATACATCTCCCAAAGTGGCTGCAGAATTATCTAATGGGGCTTTATTCCCCTGTTTTAGCCAATTCCTTTTTTGGAATCTAAAAAAAATATTCAAATACTTTAATAGTGCGTATTATTCCAGAATTAGGAATATTTTTCTAAAGAATATTTAGTGTTGAGTGGTCCACCTATGAAAATTTCTGTAATAATTCCAGCATACAATGAGGATAAATCAATAATGGGTTGTATTGATTCTATCCTTAAGAATAGCTATGTTCATAAAGAGATTATTGTAATTAATGATTGTTCAACAGATAATATTCTTAGGAAACTGGAAAACATTAAGGATGTAATTATAATAAATAATGAAAATAAGTTGGGCATTGTAGGATCAATAAAAAAAGGAATAGAAAAATCAAAAGGAGACATAATCATCAAACTCAATGCAGATTGCATAGTTGAAGGTGACTTCCTCAAAAAATCTGCAAAACATTTTGAGATTCATGAGGTAGTTGCAATTACTGGCAATTATAAACCACTAAACAAAACATGGATTACAGATTCATTAGCTATAATTGATGATTTCTTTCTGAACATATCCCAAAGAAAGTTATCATTAAGTAAATTATCCGGACCTTTCTGGGCGGCTAGGAAAGAAACCTTGCTAAAATTGAGTTTATGGTCTAAAAACAAGGTAAATGATGAAGGTAACATATACTTAGAAATTAAAGATTATGGCCCTGTAATTTATGACTCTTCTATGATAATCAAAGGGACTTTCCCAGATTCATTTGGTGGAGTATTGGCAAGAAAATTTAAATGGGGTGTTAATTCAATCCATGATCATTATTTCAAACATATGTTATTCTGGATTAGACCCTTATACTTTTTGATTGCTATTCTCATATTTTCCCCAAATAATCTGATATCCATCTTGGCTTTATCCATAACTATGTTACCATTAATAACATTATTTTGTTTTTCGTTATTCAAGTATCCTTTTTTATCCTTTTTTATCCCATTCATTTTTATATTTTCAGAATTTGCATGGCTTTGCGGTACAATAAATGCTTTAGTAAAAAAAGTTAATGGAATCTTAAGATGAATCGGCTATCAGATCTATTTTTAAGTATAATATTATTAGTTATACTTTCACCTTTTTTGGTCTTAATATCATTGATTATTTTGCTTGAAGAACATAAATCCATTTTATATGTGCAAATTAGGGCGGGTAAAGACAATAAAAGATTTAAGATATATAAATTTAGAACTATGATTCATGGTGCGGAAAAAAAAGGTCCAGTTATAACTCATGGTTATGAAGATAGGAGAATAACTAGGTTTGGTATGTTTCTTAGAAAAACTAATCTTGACGAATTGCCGCAATTGATCAATATTTTGATGGGGGACATGAGTTTTATAGGTCCTAGACCAGAAAGACCTCATTTTAATGAAAAATTTAAACATATCCTCGAGTGGGAAGCTAGATTAAAGATCAGACCTGGATTGACTGGCCTTGCTCAGGTTAAAAATGGCAGAAATCCCCATGACCCTTCTAGCAAGTTAAAATTTGATTTAGATTATATCAAAAGAAAAAGCATTGTATTGGATATTCAGATAATAGCACTAACTATTCTAAATTCTATAAACCCATTTAAGTTTCTAAAATGAAATATAATCTTAATCTGCTTAGATCTATTATCTCTTTAATTAGGAAAAAAACCATAATTAAAAATCATCCTATTCATCTTCAGATAGAACCCACAACTTCATGCAATCTTAATTGCAATTTCTGTATAAGTAAATTTGATAGGTCCAATAAGATGATGTCGTATTCTAATTTTAAAAAGATCATGGATATTTTTCATCCAAATAGTGTAACTTTTTCTGGTAGGGGTGAACCTTTATTAAACTTAGATCTTCAAAGAATGATAGATTATTGCAAACAAACAAAGATAGTTACTTCAATCACTACTAATTTTACATTAGGTGGTGAATTAAGTGATGATTTGATTAAAGCTGGTGTGGGGAGCATAAGGGTTTCAATAGATTCCTCTAACAAAAACACTTATAAAAAGATACGTGGGGTAGACAGTTTTGATTCAATCATAGATGGGATCAATAAAATCAATTCAATAAAGGCAAAGTATAAACTTAAAAGGCCTTTTTTGTTTTTTGAATATGTTATTCTTGATGATAATTTCTTTGAGATACCCTCCATCCTAAAATTAGCAAGTAAGATTAACATTAATTATATAAATTTTAGATTTCTACAGGTTTATGATAAGATTCTTGACAAAAAATCAGATTTAATTGGAAAAATAACCCATAAAAAAAATAAAGATAAACTAAATGAATATCTATCTATTGCTGATGATTTGGGTGTTAATACTAATTTAGATGAAATAATATTAAATTGGGGGGATTATTGTAACTACTGTAATCTTAAGAAAACACCTAAACAGACTGAATGTTTACACCCCTGGCTACAATGTTTTGTTTCTTGCGATGGGCAAGTTGCACCATGTTGTTCTTTACTAGACAATGAAGGGGAAAGTTTTGGTAACATTTTCACCCATGATTTTTATTCTGTCTGGAATGGTGAGAAGTTCAGGGCAATAAGGGGAGCTTTTGTTAATAAAAAAACAATATATAATTCATGTAAAACTTGTCCTTCTAAAGATATTTCTTTTTTTATTAAAAAGGCATTTAAATATAAGTTCTAGGCAGATTCCTTAAATAATATGAAACATAAATCTAAACTAAAGATTGCATTTTTATCTCAACTAGATGATAACCTTTATTTATTTAGGCTGCCTTGGATTAAAAATCTTATCCATCAGGGTCATGATATCTATGTTATTGTTCCATCTGGGGACTATTCTAAGAAGCTAAAGGCTATGGGGATTAATGTATTGCATTATAATATTAAAAGGGGGAATATCAATCCTTTTTCAGAATTAAAAACATTATTTGAATTATACCATATATTAAAAAAGAAGCATATTGATCTTTTGCAGACTTCCTACCATAAGCCTAATATCTATGGTTCATTTCTTGGTAGGTTGGTTGGGATTCCAGTTATAGTTAATTTTGTTGGCGGTTTAGGTTATTTGTATACTGAAAATAATATTAAGGTTAGATTTCTAAGATTTTTAACTTCTTTTTTACTTAAAGCTTCTTTTAGATTATCAGATAAAACTATTTTTATGAATAAAGATGATGTATATGATCTTGGCTATTCATTGGGTAACTCTAAAATTGAATTAATAAGTGGACCTGGCGTAGATGTAGATTATTTTTCTTCAAAGCGCATCTCCAAATTGAGAGTTAATAGCATTAAAAGAAAATTATCTATAGATAAAAGTAGTTTAGTTGTTTTATTTGTAGGTAGATTATTGTTGCATAAGGGTATAAATGAGTTTGTAAAATCAGCAGATATTCTTTGTGTAAAATATCCTAATTTAGTTTTTCTTGTTGCAGGGTGGGTCGATAAGGAGAATCCTTCGGCTGTAACTTTAGATACTGATAATATTACCCATAGAAATAAGAATATAATCTTTTTAGGTAAGAAGGATAATATAGATGAATTATTGGCACTTGCAGATATATTTGTTTTGCCTAGTTATAGGGAGGCTGGACCAGTATCTATTTTAGAAGCAATGTCTATGGAAAAACCAGTTGTTACAACTGATGTTCCAGGGTGCAGGGACAGGGTCAAAGATGGATATAATGGTTTTTTAGTTCCTATAAAAGATGCTGTTTCATTGGCTAGTGCCGTTGAAAGACTTATTTTAGATAAAGGTCTGAGGGTTAAGATGGGAATAAATGGCAGAAAAATGGCCATAAATAAATTTTCTAGTAAGTTTGTTGTTAAACAGGTTATGGGTATATATAACAAATTAATTCCTGATAGGTGTTTATTATGATTCGATTTGCAACAGATTATGACATAAAGGATATAGTAAAAATTCATGTTTCTGAATTAGGCAATAGTTTCCTCAGTTCACTTGGTAATAATTTTTTATCTATATTTTATAGATCAATACTCCATTCAAATTTGTCTTTCATCATTGTTGCTGAATTTGATGGCAAGTGTGTTGGTTTTGTTGCAGGAACAACCGATACAAATCTTTTTTATAATGAGTTCATCAAAAAAAACTTTATTCAACTTTCATTTGTTCTTCTGCCTAAGTTATTTAGTGGTCAAGTTATCAAGAAAATCTATGAGATTAAAAGATATGCTGGAAATAATGAGTCAGGCTTGCCTAGATCAGAACTCTTGTTTATGGCAGTTTTAGATAAACATAAGTTGAAAATGATTGGAACAAGTCTTTTCAATGGGCTTTTACTGGAAATGCAAAAGCGAAAAGTAAAATCGATTAAAGTTATTGTAGGTGATACACTGGCTAAATCAAAACATTTCTATGAAAAAAATGGTTTGGTTTTTCATTCTAGGGGTTATATCCATAAGAATTCACCATCAATAATATACACACACAACTTAAAATGAATAATACATATCTAATTTTTGTCTTATCCTTTTTTATTACTGTATTATCTGTACCATTAGTTAAGTTTATTGCTATAAAACTGGATATTTATGATCAACCTGGAAAAGCAAAAATACATAAGAAAAAATTACCTTATCTTGGGGGTGTCGCTATCTTTATTGGTTTTTTTATGTCAGTTCTTATTGGAGCATCTCTTCTTTTAGAAAATTCATTTCAGCAAACACAAATCTATATAATCCTGACTTGTGCATTTATTCTTTTATTTACAGGATTATTAGATGATATTCATGGATTAAATGCAATCCCTAAATTAATCTTTGAGTTTGCAACGGTGATGCTTTTATTTTCAATAGGATTAAAAATTTCTATAACTTCAAATCTATTTTTTAACATGTTAATCTTATCTGTTTGGGTTGTATTTATAACAAATGCTTTTAATAATATTGACGGATTAGATGGTTTAGCTTCGGGTGTTGCAATAATATGTTCTTTTTTCTTTTTAATGATTTATTCAATTATGGGTTCTGTTGTTGCAGTCATACTCTGTTTAGCTTTGATTGGTAGTTGTTTAGCTTTTTTAATCTTTAATTTTAACCCTGCAAGTATATTTATGGGGGATTCAGGAAGTCTTTTTATAGGCTTTGTCTTATCAGTTATACCCTTAATTGGTTTTATCAGGACAGAAAATATTATTATTGCTTCAATTGTTCCATTTTTTATATTAAGCTTTTTGATATTTGATTCAACTTTTGTATTAATAAAAAGATTTATTAACGGACAAAATTTACTTTCTGGTGACCTCCAGCATACATATAATATATTGTTTGATAAAGTAAAAAATACCAAAAAGACAGTATTATTCATTTATTTAATATGTTTTATTTTAGGTAGTTTTGCTTTTTTATTGGCAGTGTTTTTAAGATGATACCATTAGCAAAGCCAGATATAACTGAAAAAGAGAGAGAATCTGTTTTAGATATATTGAAGACTACTCGTTTATCTTTAGGTCCTAAGTTAGGTGAATTTGAGAAGAAGATTGCAGAATATGTGGGGGTTAAGTATGCTGTTGCAGTAAACAGTGGAACATCTGCATTACATTTGATTATTAAATCTTTAGGCATAAGTGACGGCGATGAGGTTATAACTACCCCCTTTTCTTTTATTTCCTCTTCAAATTGCATTTTATTTGAAAATGCAAAGCCTGTTTTTGTTGATATTGATCCTAGATCATTTAATATTGATGTAAATAAGATAGAAGAAAAGATAACTTCTAGGACAAAAGCAATTTTAGCTGTTGATGTTTTTGGCAGGGCAGCTGATTGGGAAATGTTAGAGTGCATTGCAAAGAAACATAATTTAAAGCTTATTGAAGATTCAGCTGATTCTTTGGGTACTAAGTATGGTGGAAAAAAGTGTGGTTCATTTGGGGATGCAGGCATATTTGCTTTCTATCCAAATAAGCAAATAACAACTGGGGAAGGGGGGATGGTCACCACCGATAATGAAGATATCTATAGGTTATGCAAGAGTATGAGGAATCAAGGTAGGGGGGATGATGGTGATTGGCTTCAGCATAAGCGATTAGGTCATAATTACAGGATTAGTGAGATCAATTGTGCATTAGGCATTGCGCAGTTAGAACGTATTGACGAACTTATCCAGAAAAGAAATAATGTATTTAGATTATATAGTAATTGTTTGGCTGATATCAATGGTCTGACCTTACCTGATTATGAGATAAATCAAGAAATAAGCTGGTGGGTTTATGTGGTTTTATTGGGTGATCAGTTTTCTAGGGGACAAAGAGATAAGATCATCAAAGAATTAGCTCTACGAGGGATACAATGTAGTAATTATTTTACCCCCATACATCTTCAGCCATTTTATAAGAAAAGATTTGGTTATAGTAATGGTAGTTATCCAATATGCGAACATATTTCAGAAAGAACATTGGCCTTACCCTTTTTTAATCAATTAGATGAAAAACAAGTCAGATTTATTGCAGAAAATCTAAAGATAGTCATGGGTGAAGTTAGTCGGTGATATTATGAAAAAAGTTTACTTAGAACCCATTGGTTGTTGTAGGAGGCGGTTGCTTGACGCATCTAAACTTATTAGGTACTTCAGAAAAAATAATTGTTCTATTGTTAAGGACCCCTCAGAAGCAGATCATATCATTTTAGTTACATGCGCATTTCAAAAGTCAAGGGAGGATTCTTGTTTTGAAGCAATAAATAAATATAGTGCTTATGAGGGGAATTTAATAGTTACAGGGTGCCTTCCTGGAATAGCCCCCTCAAGACTTAAAGATGAATTCAAGGGGCAATTCTTAGTTACTAAAGATTTAGATTCAATAGATAAGTTTTTCCCTGATTTTAAATGCCAGTTTTCAACCCTATCTGATTCACATGAGGAATTTAAGGTATCAATGTTTAAGCGTATCCTTTCTCATCTGGAGTTTACCAGACCATTTCATCTTAGATTCATAAATTTCCTAAAGGGTGCACTATCTTTTAGACAGTTGGGCAGAAAATCTGCTCTTTTGAGGGTTTGTTCAGGCTGTTTAGGGAATTGTTCTTATTGTGCTATTCGTTTTTCAACTGGAAAAATAAATAGTAAGCCTATAAGTATATGTAATCGTGAATATAATGGACTGCTCGAAAAAGGATATAATCATTTTGTTATATGTGGCGAGGATATTGGTGCATATGGTATTGATATTGGAAGTTCATTGCCTAAGTTATTTGAAAACCTTTGTTCTATAGATCAAAGTTTTAAAGTAAGCTGGGAAATACCTGAACTTCATCCTAGGTGGGCTATAAAATATAAAGACGAGCTGGTTAAAAACATAAAAAGTGGCAAAATAGTCAAATTGGGATGCCCAATTCAATCAGGCAGCAATAAGATCCTAAAATTGATGAATCGTTTCTATGACACTGATAATATGATTAACAGCTTAATTGAGCTAAGAAATTCAAATCCTGAACTTTATCTTTATACCCATATGATAATTGGTTTTCCTTCTGAATCAGATCAGGATTTTCAGGATACTTTGGACTTGATAAAAAAGATTAGGTTTGACCATGTGCTTTTATTCACATATTCTGAGAGGAAAGGCACAGATGCTGTTCAATTTGATGGGAAACTCAGTAATCAGATTAAAAAAGAACGTTTATCCAAGGCATTGAATTTTTTTAGAAAAGAAAAAATTCTAGCGATTTGTCATAATGCTTAAAATATGATTTGATAATCATGGTGGTTGATAGTTTTGATTGGAGAAAATTTCATGCAGGTTATAAAGTTAAGAAAATACCTAAAGACTTTTTTTTGATGGATGTTTTGAAAAAGTATCTCCCCTTAGATGGGAGTTGTATCGAATTAGGGTCTTCACCTGGTAGATACTTGACAGCATTATCAAGAAACTTCAATTATGATTTAACTGGGATAGATATATGTAATATTGAATTAACAAAGAAAACCTTAAAGCATAATTCTATTGGTGATGTTAATATCTTAAAAGGGAATATAATTAACTATAAGCCTAAAAAGCAATATGATATTGTGGTAAGTTTTGGTCTGATTGAACATTTTAAGGACCCTGAACAAGCATTTATACATTTTGATAAATTTTGTAAAAATGAGGGGTATATTGTGATTGGTATTCCTAATTATCGCTATTTTTTTAAGATTATAAGGCGGTTATTAGGCCCCCATGTTTATCATAACTCTAATATAATGGACTTAAAAAAGATAAATAATATTGTATCATCTAAATATGATTTAATTTATCTCAATTATTACTCACGTTTTTATTCTCCCAGGTTTTTAATTAATGATTTTTCTATACCTTGGCTAAAGTCAAGATTTATCTCACCTTATATTATTTACATAGGAAAAAAATATAATCGAAATTAAATGAAATCGCTAAGTAAAATTTTTGAGTCTGCAGGAATCATCTTCATCACAATAGTATTATCTAAAATATTAGGCTATTTCTTCAGGATAATTGTAGCAAGGACAAGTGTAGAACTTTATGGAACTTATAATCTTGCTTATATTATCATATCTCTCGTAATTCCATTTTGTTTATTGGGACTAAATATTGGGATAATGCGGTATGTTCCTTATTATCTTGCTAAGAATCAAAAAGAGAAAGCGGATGAAGTCATAACTACTGTTTTTAAGATTGTTTTACCCATTTCTTTGGCATTTTTCTTTTTATTTTCTTTCTCTGCAGATTTTATTGCAGGATTTTTTGATGTAGCTAACCTTTCTATCGCTTTGAGGTATTTTGCATTTATGATTCCCACACTAGTCTTATTAAGTATTTTTTCTTCAATATTAATTGCTAATCAGAAGGTAATTCTAGTTAGCTTGTTTGTGAATGTGGTTGAATCATCAATTAGATTTATTGTTGTTTTGGTTATGTTTTATCTGGGTTTTAAGTTCTTGGGTCCTATTTTGGGATTTTTATTGCCTAATTTATTAATTTTATCCTTTGTTTTTTACTATAGTAAGAAATTCTTTAGTTGGAAAAAAGGTTCTTTTATCTCTGAATTTGTTTTTTTTTCAATACCCCTTTCATTGGTATCTATTTTTCTTGCTTTAATAGGTTATATGGATACTATCTTTTTAGGAGCCCTTACAGATATATCGGAGGTTGCTTTTTATAATGTTGCTCTCCCAACTGCTCATTTGTTGTTTATTTTTTCAACTTCTTTGTTAGCATTGTTTTTGCCTTTAGTGACTGAGAAATATGCTAAGAATCAAAACCTTAAGGGGGATTATATGA
>CAYLIL010000001.1:0-17179 GCA_964384045.1 uncultured Methanosarcinales archaeon | reverse complement strand
ATTAACAGGAGTTATTGTTCCTTCTAACTCAGTAACTTCACTTATAACAGGATTAGAAGTAAGATATAATATATGACTATAAGGAACTACAATTTCTTTACCATTAATATTTAATATTTCCATTTTAAAAATCACCTAACTGCTTTATCATTAAAACATTTTTTAAAAGGATTTTTATAATTCTCAAAATGTTTAATTAATAAAAAAGTTTCTGTTGTTTTTTGCCAATCCTTATCAGTTTTTAAATAATTAATAGAAGCATCATATTCTTTAGGAATTTGATCTTCTGAAATAAAAACAAATTCTTCATTATTAAACTTAATTATATTGGCATCTTCTGCAAGCTTTTCTAAATTAATACCCGCAAGATACTTTGTTTCACCTATTTTAGCATATATAATTTCATTTCCTTTTCCCATTTTAAAAATCACCTAACTTATTAAACAATTCATCCATCTCAAATTGAGAAAGTTTCTTTTTATTTAGTGCAGAGAGGATTGGTTTTTTATCACGTCCACCTACAACTTCATCATATTCATATTCTTCTTCTTGAGATTTTGTAAGCATTTTTTCATAAATTTCTTCATCAGAAAGTTCAGCAAATTCTTCTTGTTCTCTTAATTTTGCAAGTTGCTCTTCATTTAATTCATAATCTTCTTCATGGTATGCGTCTTCATAATCTTCGCTCCAAGGATCATCTTCGTAATCTTCATAGTTTACCATTTATCTCACCTTTTAATTTGATTTATAATTAGCTTTATTTTTTTTATCAATAACTTCTTCTTTATTCTCATTTGAATAAAGTTTCTCGATTTTATCATCATCAAATATTTCTTTTAAACTTTTTTTTGGCATTTTATCACCCTTATTCAAATTTATCCATTTCTGGTTGCATTAAATTTTCTTTAAAATCAGATGCAACACAATTAGTATAATAAGATGGTTCAGAGTTATCAACTACAGAACAAATTAAACCATTATCTAGAGTAGTAGTTCCAACAGAAAAATCATAACAAAATGATTTCTTAGACCTATCAAATTCCACACATAAATTAACTTCATATCCAATATTTATCATTGTAACTATGACCTAGTAGTAAATCATATTTAAAGTTTTTGGTTGTAGTTCCTTTATAAATAAACCTATTGAAGTAGCCGAATTCAAGCATTAGAAGGCCTTAGAAAGCAACTGCTTTAAGATAGTAAAACTTAAAAAACAAGCAACTAATTACATATAAAATGATAAAACTATTTAACACACTAACAAAAAAAAAAGAAGAATTTAAACCAATAGTAGAAAATACTGTTAGAATGTATAATTGTGGGCCAACTGTTTATAATTATGCAAGTGTAGGAAATTACAGGTCATTCATATTTGCAGATTTACTTAGAAGACTCTTTGAATTAGAAGATTACAAAGTTATACAAGTTATGAATATAACTGACGTAGGACATTTAACAGGAGATGAAGACGAAACAGGAGAAGATAAAATTCAAAAACAAGCAACCAAAGAAAAACTTAATCCTCTAGAATTAACAAGAAAATACACAGAAGCATTTCTTAAAGATATCAAATCCTTAAAATTTGAAAAAGCAGAATTTTATCCTAAAGCAACAGAACATATTGAAGAAATGATTGAAATAATTAAAGAACTTATCAAAAAAGGTTATGCATATGAGGCAGAAGGTAATGTTTATTTTGAAATTGCAAAATTTAAAGATTATGGAAAGCTTTCAGGAATGAAAATAAATGAATTAGAACAGGGAGAAAGAGCAATTCATGATCCTAACAAAAAATCACAATTTGATTTTGCATTATGGTTTAGTAATTCAAAACACAAAAACCACATAATGAAATGGAGTTCTCCATGGGGAGAAGGTTATCCTGGCTGGCACATTGAATGTTCAGCAATGTCAATGAAATACTTAACAGAAGTTTTCAAAACAGAAACAACTGATTTTTCTAAATTTCAAACAATAGATATTCACACTGGTGGAGAAGACAATAAATTTCCACATCATGAATCAGAAATTGCACAAACTGAAGGTGCAACAGGAAAAACATTTTCAAATATTTGGATGCATGTAAAACATTTAATTATCAATGGAGAAAAAATGTCAAAATCTGTTGGAAATGTTTACCTAATAAATGATCTTATCAAACAAAATTATAGTGCTGAAGCCATAAGATATCAATTACTATCAACACACTACAGACAAACACTTAACTTTACATTTGAAGGGTTGAGTGCAGCACAAGCAAACATCGATAGAATACAAGAAGTTGTTGATAATTTACTAGATGTTATTGTAGAAGGTGAATCGATTTACCAGGAACTATCAGATAAATATCGTGATGAATTCAGAGATGCACTATGCGATGATCTAAATGTGAGTGAAGCTTTAGGAGTTACTTTTAATTTTATTAGCGAAGTAAATAAAATTAGAATAAAAGAAGATATTACCGCAGTAGACGCAGGATTATTCTTAAATTACTTTATGGATTTTAATAAAATATTTGATATTCTTAGATTTGAAAAACAAACCATTCCAGATGAGATTACAGAGATTGCAGAACAAAGAAGAAATGCAAAAGAAACTAAAGATTTTGGAACTTCAGATAAATTAAGAGAAGAACTTAAAGCAAAAGGCTACACAATCAAAGATAACACTGATGGAAGTTATAAGTTGAAAAGAAATTAAAAAAAAAATAAAAAACTACTTCCTAAATGTTCTAAATAGTAATACAACATATCCAATTACGAATACTGCAACAAAATACCAAATATATTGTTTCACAAATAAAGCAATATAAGCACCTACAATAATACCCAATATAATAAGAACTAACTTAAGTAATGCAAAATCCCAAAAAGTAAAATTCTTTATCTTTTTCTCAAAAAAAGATTTTAATGACATATAAACCACCTCAAGACTAAGTATTACCTTTAGAATTTTTAAATCTTTAGTTTATAAGCACAATCTTTTTATATGCTCCTTCTTAAAATAAGAATATGATATTTGAAATACCTAATAGAGAAACTTTAGATATAAAAACAATAGTTCTTGATATGAATGGCACAATAACAGTTAGAGGAAAACTAATTAAAGGTGTAGCTAGAAGATTAAAGAAATTAGAAAAACTAGGCTACAGAATAATTCTTTTTACAGGAGATCTAAGAGGTAATGCAAATAAACTTTGTAAAAAATTAGGTATTAACTATGCTGTTTGCAAAAACTCTGATGAAAAAGAAAGAGAAATCCTAGGAATAGGACCAGAACATTGCGCAGCAATAGGTAATGCTAGAATTGATATAGGAACATTCAAACATGCAAAAATTTCTATTCTTGTAATAGAAGGTGAAGGAATACATGTAGAAACAATTCCTTTTTGTGATATAATAGTAAGATCAATAAATGATGCACTAGATTTATTTATAGATAAGAATTCTTTAATTGCAACCATGAAATAAGAAAATATTAAAAAAACTATTTATCCTTTTTAGCTGCAGCTTCTTCTTTTTCTCGTTCAGCTTCTTCTTTAGCACGATTCTTAAGGAGATCCTTATAGCAATCAACACAATATACTTTTCTACCTTCGCCTTTATTTACTAGATATCGAACCTTACATTTCCTGCAATATTTTACTTCTCTATAATCTGCCATTTAACCACCTTTACAATTTAATAATAGAGTGTTATTTATAAACCCCTATGCTATTTACCACTTTATTATACTTTTTTTCATACTAGAATGCCAAACTTCAACTGATTGCAGCATTTGTTTTTTTATTTCTGATTTTGATTTAGGAGAATAATAAAATATATAGCCCCCTTCTTCAAGATTAAATTTCTTTTTTTCAACTAAACCCTTTTCAAGAAGTGAATGCATAATTTTTTGTACTGTGCTTCTATCTCTCTTAAGTTTTTTTGAAATATCTAAAACACAAGTAGGATTTTTGCATTCCATTAGCTCTAAAAAAACTTTTATTTCTGATTCAGCAAGATTAAAACAGCATTTAATTAATGAGTTAAGGTTAAATTGCTTACATATATATTCAGGCATTTTAATTATCACAATTTCCATTAGGTAAACGATGTTTACACTTTCTATTGTGCTCAAATACAGAGGTTGCAGCAATTGCTCCTTCAGCAGCAGCAGTAACTAATTGTTTTGTTCCATTTGATTCAGTTGTTGCATCTCCTGCAGCATATATTCCTTCTACATTTGTTTCTTGCTTTGGATTAACTTGTATGTAACCAGATTTATCTAATTCTAAATTCATTTTTTTAGGCAATTCTGTTTGAGGGATTACCCCAACATCAACAAATATTCCATCAAGCTCTATCTCTTGATTAGTATCAAGCTTTATTTTAGTAACTTTAGAATCACCAAGTATTTCTGTTAAGTTTGCACTCATGACAAATTCTACATTTGGATTGTTTTTCATTTGATCAACAACACCAGGTTTTGCTCTAAATTCGCCTCTTCTATGAATAATATAAACTTTTTTTGCATGTTGAAGTAAAATTTGTGCTGAAGCAAATGCAGAATCACCACCACCAATAACAGCAATAGTTTTGTCTTTGTAGAATGCACCATCACAAGTTGAACAATAACTTACTCCTCTTGCAGTAAACTCTTTTTCACCAGGAATATTTAATTTTCTTCTTTTTGTTCCAAGAGCAACAATTACAGAGGTTGTATAATAAATTGAAGATAGAGTTGTAATCTTAAACTGGTTATCTAATTTTTCTACGTTCTCAACTTTATCCATTACTACTTCTGTTCCTAAATCTTTAGCATGTTCTTCAAACTTAGTCATTAAGTCTCTACCAATAATTTTTTTAAATCCAGGATAGTTCTCAACTTCATAATCAATATTCATCTGACCACCAAGTTCTTCACCAATAATTAAAGTTTTAAGATTATATCTAGCAGAGTAAATTGCAGAAGTATAACCTGCGCCCCCTGCACCAACTATAATTACGTCATATTTTTCTTTTATTTCTTTTTTTGGCCCAGAAGAAACTACTTCTTGCGTTTCATTGGTTTGTGTTTTCTTAGCTAGTTGAATATCAAACATCTTTTTTACCTCATAGATTTTTCATCATTGTTTCAATCTTTTGTTTAAGTGCTTCTTTAGGTGCAAAGCCAGAAAATCTATCAACTTCTTTACTACCTTTCATTAAATTTATTGTAGGAATACCTTGTATTTGAAATTGTGATGCTAATTCTTGATTTTCTTGTGTATCTATTTTTACAAACTTTAAATCTGTCATTTCATTACTTAATTCTTCGAAAACAGGACCCATCATTTTACATGGACCACACCATGGTGCCCAGAAATCAATTAGAACAGGTTTATCTGATTGTAATACTTCTTTTTCAAAATTATCTTTTGTTACGTGAACGATTACCATATTATTTTCCTCCTCAGCTACATTAAATAACTGCTTGTGAATTATAATTGCACAACCATTTATAAAGTTTATTGATTGTGCGTTTGCTTTGCACAATCATTAAAGGAAATTAATCTTTTAATCTACACTAGCCAAACTAACTCAAACTATATAAATAATAACTTCTTATTAAAATTATAAGATGGAAAAAAACAAAATGATAGCATTTCAAGACAAAGAAGTAAGAAGAATTTGGCATAAAGATGAATGGTATTTCTCAGTAATTGATATTATTGCAATTTTAACAGAAAGCGATAATCCAAGAAGATATTGGTCTGATTTAAAAAGAAAGCTAAGAGAAAAAGAAGGATTTGAGCTGTACGATAAAATCGTACAACTGAAATTACAATCACCAGATGAGAAAAAGTACTTAACTGATTGCGCTAATACAAAATCATTATTCAGAATAATCCAATCAATTCCTTCAAAGAAAGCAGAGCCATTCAAGCTATGGCTTGCAAGAGTAGGATATGAAAGAGTGCAAGAAATTGAAGATCCAGAATTAGGACAAGATAGAATAAAAAAATATTATGAACTAAAAGGCTATCCAAAATCTTGGATCGACAAAAGACTAAGAGGAATATCAATAAGGCAAGAATTGACTGATGAATGGCGAAATAGAAAAGTAGAAGAAAATAGAGAATTCGCGATTCTAACAAACGAAATAAGTCAAGCTACATTTGGAATGAATGTCAAAGAATATAAAAAACATAAATCCATTAAAAAAGAAAACTTAAGAGATCATATGAGTGATTGGGAATTAATATTCACGATGATCGGAGAGAAAGCCACAACAGATATTACGAAAGAAAGAAACTCACAAGGATTCACAGAATGTAAAAGCTCTGCAAAAGATGGTGGAGAAACAGCAAAAGAAGCAAGGCAAAGTGTTGAAAAAGGCCTTGGCAAATCAACTATTTCTAAAGGTAACTTTTTACCTAAAAAGAAATCGAGAAAGGAGTTAAGATGAGATTACAATCAATTAAAAAAGAAATAAAATCTTTTGCAAATAAAGAGAAGAAAGCAATATATCAGAGATTTTTTAAGACAGGCAAAGGAGATTATGGTGAAGGAGATATATTCTTAGGATTAACAACACCACAATCAAAAGAGATTGCAAAAAAATATATTGATTTAAGTTTAAAAGACTTACAAATTCTACTTAATAGCAAAATACATGAACACAGATCAATAGCTTTAGGAATATTAGTTAGGCAGTATGCAAAAGCAGATTCTAAAGAGCAGAAACAAATATTCAATTTCTACATGAAAAATTACAACAACATAAACAACTGGGATTTAGTTGATTGCTCAGCATACAAGATTGCAGGATTATATTTATTAAATAAAGATAAAAAAATACTTTATGACTTTGCAAGATCAAAACATCTTTGGAAAAAAAGAATTGCAATGATAACTTGCTTCCAATTTATTAGACATAAAGAATTTGTAGATACTTTGAAGATTGCAAGAATACTTTTACATGATAAACACGATTTAATTCACAAAGCAGTTGGTTGGATGCTTAGAGAACTTGGAAAAAGAGACCAAGCATTAGAAGAAAGATTTCTAAAAAGATATTACAATACAATGCCAAGGACTATGTTGCGTTATGCAATTGAAAGATTTGAGGAAACTAAAAGACAGAAGTATCTGAAAGGTAAAATATAACAACATTTATATAACCTATTACATTAATATAACATATGTTACAAAATAGTAGTATTATGAAAACTGCAGCAATATTCTTCTTAGAACCAACTAAAGAACATTATTTAATGGAAATAAGTAGAAAAACTAATATTGCACATACTTCAATAAAGAATAACCTCAATAAACTTGTAAAACAAAAAATAATAAAAAAAAGAATAGAAATAAAAGCAAGCAGAGAATTTCCGGTATTCACTGCAAATCTTACGAATTCTATGTACAAAGATATAAAAAGATCATATAATATCCAAAGTATTATTGAATCAGGATTAATAAAATATCTTAAAGATAAATTAATGCCAAAATCAATAGTATTATTTGGAAGTTATTCAAGAGGAGAAGACATAGAAAGCAGTGACATAGATATATTTGTTGAATGCAAAAAAGAACAAGTCAACATTATTAAGTTTAACAAAAAACTCAAAAGAAATATTGAAATACGCTTTAAAGAAAATTTTAATAAGTATCCAAAAGAACTAAAAAATAATATTATCAACGGCATTATCCTATCTGGTTTTTTAGAAGGATATAAATGAAATTAATAATAACACCAGACAAACAAAAAGCCAAAGCACTATTAACAATGGCTAGAATTTCTTTAGAAAGACTAAGAGAAACAGCTAAAAGCAAATATCCTACAAATACCTTAAATGATTATTATGATATTATTCATAAATTAATGGAAGCAACAACATTAAAGAAAGGAATTAAATTCAAAGGAGATGGAGCACATAAAGAATTAATAGATTTTATTTGTAAAACCTTATTCAATGAACAAATAAGAATATTCTTGCAGGAAATGAGAGATTATAGAAATAGGATTTCATATGAAGGATTTCAAGTTAATGCAAATTATATTACCTTAAATGAGAAAATGATATTGAAAATTATAAATATGTTAAAAAAATAAAAAAAATAAAATTAAACCTGCGCAAAGAGCACAGTATAAGTTTTTCCGTAATGTTTAGCACAATTAGGGCAAGTTGTGTAATGAAAATACATCTTTTTTACTTTTTTACCTTTTTTAGAAACATAAGATTCCATTTCTTTAGCCCATTTGCCCATATTAGAATAAGGCCCTTCAAAAACTTTAGTCATAAAAGTGCCTGAAATCTTAGACATTTTTGCACCAAGAACATCTTTAGTTACTTCAATATAAAGATCAGCACCCCAAAGAGAATTCTCATCAAAAAGCATAAATAAATCTGATGAAATAGCATCAACATCATCTATCTTTTTAATTAAATTCTTTATTACCCTTCCTATATTTAAAGGAATATGTAAGAAACTTGTTATTCTTGATTTAGCAAATATTTTATTTTCCCAAGTTACTGTTTTATTATCCCATGTTTTTGGATCAAATCTTGGACAACAACCTGTTTCTGTTTTTGACATAATATCTTTTGATTTCATAATTATAACCTCCTTCAAGCTGAGAAATTGCTTTATTTAAAAAATTAATCATAATACAAATAATCAGTTTTCTTTTAAAAGAACCCAACAGAAACATTAATAAATAAACATCTCAAAACTCAATATAGGTGTTTAGATGAGTGCAGAAAGATCCTTAGCAGATTATCAAGAAGAAGTTACAGAAAAAGTAATAGAGAAAGAAGAAAAGAAAACACACCATAAAGCAACACCAAAACATAAAGCTGAAGAATTAGCTAAAAAACAGCGAGATATTGGGGTTGGAGAATTCTTTGCAAGAAATAGGCATTTATTAGGTTTTGACAATAAAAGAAAAGCTTTGATGACAACTATCAAAGAAGCAGTTGATAATGCTTTAGATGCTTGTGAAGAAGCAAATGTTCTACCAGAAATCAATGTTGAAATAGTTGATATGGGCAATGATAGATTTAGAGTTACTATTGAAGATAATGGCCCAGGTATTGTTAAGAAACAAATACCAAAGATTTTTGCAAAATTATTATATGGAAGTAAGTTCCATTCATTAAAACAAAGTAGAGGACAGCAAGGAATAGGAATTAGTGCAGCAGTCATGTATGGTCAACTAACTACTGGAAGGCCTGCAAGAATTGTTTCTAAAATTGGTAAAGGAAGACCTGCACACTACTATGAGCTTAAAATAAATACTGCGAAAAATGCACCTGAAATTCTTAAAGATCAAGAAAAAGAGTGGTCAAAAGATCATGGAACTAAAATAATTATTGATTTAGAAGCAAGCTACCAAAAAGGTTCACAGAGTATTGACGCTTATCTTAAAGAAACTGCAATCGCAAATCCTCATGTTACTATTGTTTATGTTAATCCTAAAGCAGAACAACATATTTTTCCAAGAGCAACAAAAGAGCTACCTAAAGAAACTCAAGAGATAAAACCTCATCCTTATGGTATTGAACTTGGAATTTTAATTAAAATGCTTAAGGCTACGCCAGCAAAAACATTACAACAATTTTTTACATCAGAATTTAGCAGAGTAACAGCTAAAGTAGTTAAAGAAATTTGTGAAAACGCAAAAATAGAACCTAAAAGAAAACCTAAACTTCTAAACAGAGAAGATTCAGAAAAATTAATCAGAGCAATTTCTGAAACAAAAATAATGTCTCCACCAACAGACTGCATAAGTCCAATTGGTGAGACTGAGCTAGAAAAAGGTTTGCGAAAAGAAGTTAATGCAGAGTTCTATGCTGCAACTACTCGACCACCAGCTGTTTATAGAGGTAACCCTTTTCAAATTGAGGTTGCACTTGCTTATGGTGGAAATCAACCAGGAGATAAAACAATAAGCTTAATGAGATATGCAAATAAAGTTCCCCTTTTATTCCAACAGGGAGGTTGCGGATTCACAAAAGCAGTTATTCAAACAGCTTGGAGAAATTATGGATTAAATCAATCCCAAAAATCAATTCCTGTAGGGCCAATGACACTAGTATTACACATTGCTTCTGTATGGGTTCCTTTTACTTCAGAAAGTAAAGAAGCTCTTGCACAGTATCCTGAAATTTTAAAAGAAATTAAATTAGCAATACAAGAAGTTGGTAGAAAACTAGCTCGTTATACTTCTAAGAAAAAGAGAGTTAAAGATGAATTTCAAAAAAGAAGCTATATTGAAAAATATATTCCTCACTTAGCTAGTGCAATTAAAGATTTAATTGGGATTTCTGGTGAAGAAGAAGCTAAACTTGAAACTGAACTTAAGAATTTACTTGAACAAGAACGTGGAAAAATATCTAAAATGGTTTTTGATGCAAAAGCAAACACTGACTTTGATGAAAAGCTTGCAAAGAAGTTTGATGATGATGAGGTTGATGAGTGACCTGTAATGGATAAAAAAATAAAAGAAGCATTATTCATAATACAAGAATTTAGAGACAAAGAGTTACTTCCAGAATATAATTCCTTAAAAAAAGAAGGATTTGATAAAAATTTATTAAATAGTATGAGAAATGAGGGCTTAATAAAATGGGCTGGTGTTTTTTCTTTGACAGATAAAGGTGAAAAAATATTACAAAATTATTTATTAATTAGAAAAAAAGAAAAAAAGAATTTTATTTTTGACAGTAACATCTTTGATAAAATAGCTTCAGGAGATTTAAAAATTGAAGAACTTATCAAATTTAAAAAAAAGGCAGAATTTCATATAACTCATATTCAAGTTGATGAAATAAACAAGTGTACTAATATAGAAAAAAGATCAAAGTTATTTCTCTTTATGACAAAACTAGCTCCAAAAATTATTCCAACAAATTCTTTTATTCTTGGTAAATCCAGATTAGGAGAAGCAAGATTAAGTGATGGAATTATTTTTGAAAAATTAAAAAATGGCAATGATAAGAATACAGGAGATGCACTAATTGGAGAAACAGCAATTAAAGAAAAGTTAATTTTGATTACTGAAGATAAAAATTTAAGAAAAAAAGTTAATTTACAAGGAGGTAAATCTTTAAGTTTAGAAGAATTTAAAACCTTAATCAAAACTTAATCGATAACTTTATATATCAACTGATACTTCTTTATATCAAATGAAAAGAAAAGATATCAAAAATACAATTATAGAATACTTTTTTGTAAATCCTACAGCTAAACTAAGAGTTAGAGAAATAGAAAGAACATTAAATCTCCCCCTACCATCAGTAATAAATTACACAAAAGCTCTTGTTAATGAAAAAATATTAAAAATAACAAGAATAGGCAAAGTAACTCTTTTTAGTGCAGATAGATCATCAAAAGAGTATTTACTACAAAAAAAATTATTTAACATCCGAAAAGTTTACGATTCAGGATTAATTAAACATTTAATAGCCAACTATTCAAACCCAACAATACTCTTATTTGGCTCATATTCAAAAGGAGAAGACATAGAAGATAGCGATATTGATTTATATATTGAAACAGCAAGCAAACAAGAATTTAATTTAAAAAAATATGAAAAGGCGCTTAAGCGAAAAATACAAGTATTTAACTTTAAAAATATAAAACAAGTAAAAAATATATTTTTAGCAAATAACATGTTAAATGGCATCACACTGAATAATTTCATAGAGGTATTCAAATGAAAGAAGCATCATGGCAAGACTGTATTGACTCAAAAAACTCAATAAAAATTACTCCAAATCACCAAAAAGCTAGTTCGTTAATAGAAACTTCAAATGATAGAATAAAATACTCAAATAAAATAAATGAAAATAATGCAAACTTTGTTTTTGAAGATTATTATGCTTCAGCATTAGAATTAATTCATGCAATAGTTATAATAAAAGGTTATAATGTAAAAAATCATATTTGTTTAGGTTTTTACATAAAAGACATTCTAAAAGATGAAAAACTCTTCTTAATATTTAATGATTGCAGATATAAAAGAAATTCATTAACATACTATGGAAGTAGAATGGATTTTGCAACAGCTAAGCAAACAATTGCTAAATGCAAAATATTAATAAATAGGTTAAAAGAAATTATTAAAAAATAAACTAAAATGGCAGAAAGAAACTTAATAAAAGAAATAAAAGAAGTTACAAAATATATTTACAAAACTATTTTGAAAAAGCAAAAACCAACATTAAAATCTCCTATTCGTAGTCTAAGCAATGTAACATATAACAAAAAAGATGGTTATTTTCAATTAGGAACTGCAGAAAAGACAAGAACTCTAACTGCAAACACGGTAAAGAGCTTTGCACAAACTCTGAAAATGATGGGATTATCAAAAGATCTTATTGAAGCTGATGACATTGCATCTAAAAGAGAAGCTTATTATATTTCTAAGAACTGGGGCGATGCCAGATTTAAAGAAGAAAGTGAAGCTTACACAATCATGGATGATGTTGAAGCAATGATGAAAGTTAATAGAGAACAATTAAGATTCATGCCTGAAGAAAAAGGTGGAGACATTGCAGGACAACTTATTGTTATAGACAAAGACGACCAAGGTAAAGATCTAAAAATTGATTGTACTAAATTTGGAAGTGGAGCATATTCTATTCCTTCTTCTGTTGAAGAGTTAAGATTTGAAACAAAAGCAAAGTTTATTCTAGCAATAGAAACAGCCGGTATGTTTCAAAGACTTGTAAAACACAATTATTGGAAGAAAGCAAACTGCATTCTGATAAGTATGGGTGGAGTTCCAACAAGGGCATGCAGAAGATTTATTAGAAGATTAGCAGATGATAAAAAATTACCCGTATATGTTTTTACTGATGGAGATCCCTATGGATACTTAAATATTTACAGAACTCTAAAAGTTGGTTCAGGAAATGCTGCACACATTAACAAATATTTTTGTGTTCCTCAAGCAAAATTTATAGGGATAACACCTAATGATATTGAAGAATACAAGTTACCAACTCATCCATTAAAAGATGTGGATATTAAAAGGCTTAAAGATGGCCTAAAAAATGATCCTTTTGTTCAAGAGCATAAAGAATGGCAGAAAGCATTGAATAAGATGCATAAGTTAAAAGTTAGGGCTGAACAACAGGCTTTAGCTGCATGGGGACTTAACTATGTTATTGACAAATACCTACCAGATAAGATAAAGAATATAAAGAAGTTCCTCCCATAATATTACAATGAAGAAAAAAAAGAGTGTGAGAAGAGATAGTTCTAAGCAGATTATACGAGATATAAAATCATTAAAAATTCAAGGTGCAACTAATGTTGCGAAAGCAGCTTTGAAAGTTTTACATAATGAATATCTAAAAGATAATTCTGAAGAGCATATTAATCAAACAATTGCAGAATTATATAGGACTAGACCAACAGAACCAATGATGCATAATTCATTAAAATATTATTTGCACTTAATTAAAAAAACTAAAAAAACACCAAGAGAAGCTTACAAAACAGTTAATAATTATTTTGAATACTCAAAAAACAAAATAGCTTTATTTGGTTCACACTTAATCAAGACAGGAAAGAGTTATTATACACACTGTCATTCAAGCAGTGTAATGGGCTTATTCAAAAAAGCTAGAGAAAAACATTATTTTAGAGTTCTTAACACAGAAACAAGACCACGATTCCAAGGAAGGATAACTGCAACAGAACTTAGCAAAGCAGGAATTCCTGTTGTTCATTTTATAGATTCTGCTGCAAGACTTGCACTAAAAGAATCAACATATTCTTTTATTGGCTGCGATGCAATCACAAACAAAGGAGAAGTTTACAATAAAATAGGTAGTGAGATGATTGCAGAAGTTGCAAAAAATAAAAAAGTAAAAGTTTATGTTTGTGGAAGATCATGGAAACTAGATCCATTTACTTTTTTTGGATTTGATGAAAAGATAGAAGAAAGAAATGTAAAAGAAATCTGGAAAAATCCTCCAGCAGGAGTTATAATAAGCAATTATGCATTTGAAAAAGTTCATCCAAAAAATATAGCGGGAATAATTTCTGAATTTGGTATTCTAAAACCAAAGGAATTCGTTAGAATGGCTAAAAAGCGTAATAAATGGATGTTTGAGGCATAATCTTTATAAATATTATAATAAAATTAAAAGAAAGAGGTGTGAGATGGGTTTATTTTCTAGAAAAAAGAAGCAAAAAGTGAAAGGAAACACAGAGGCACCTATAGCAACAGATCTTAGTATTCCGAAACTTCCTACAAATTTGCCAGAAATACCCGCATTTGAAGAAAAACCTATTTCTGATAACGACTTAAAAGAAGCTATTAAAGTAGATTTACCACCAAAAACAGAGTTTAATGCTAAACAAGTTAATGAAGATATTAAATATCTTGATGAAATATTAAATAATGACCTTGATTTAAACTCAAAAGAAATTGATGATGCTTTAGAAAATAAGCCTATTGTAGAAAAACCAAAAGTTGAACAAAAGCAAAAAGAAGAAAAAGAAATTAATTTTCAAGCAGAAATTCATCCAGAAATTAAAAAGAAATTATCTCAACATAATGAAGTTATTCATATTGATGTAGAAAATGAAGAACTAAAACCAATTAAAGAAATACAACCTGTTTTTTCACGAGAAAATCCAACAAAACCAAGAGAAAAACAAGAAACACTTAAAGAAATAAAAGATGTTAATGGCTTACCTCATTTTGATAACCATTCAAAAGAATTAGAAGAAAAAACCAAAATAATAATAGAAAGATCTAAACAAAGAAAAGACGTTACAGGAGATTTATTTGTAAAATCAAGTTCGTATAAAGAAGTATTACACACAAATCTAGCATTAAAAGAAGATGCAAAAGTATCTACAGAGAAGATTGAAAACATAAAAAGAACAATTAAAACACAATCAAAAAAGAAAGAAGAACTAAAAGCAAATCTTGAATTTATACAGGACAATTTAATGATCATAGAAGAAAAATTATTTAATAAAAATCCATACTTGAGGTGAAAAAAGATGAATAATACTCCAATATTTATAAAAATTGATTCATATAAAGAAGTGCTTGAAATAATTGATGTTATCAAAGCAAAAATAGACAAATCTAAAGAGCTATTAGAAACAATAAATCAACTCAAAGCAGAAGAAGATGAAGAGTTAATGGAATGGAAAAATACAATAGATACAATATCTGATAAAGTGTATTTTATAGATAAAACATTATTTGAACCAAACATATAAATACTGCCTAAAATGAAAAAAGAAAATAAATTTGCAGCAATAAACAGGCCTAAAGATGTAAGAGTTAATAATCTAGGTGCAGCAAAAGAAACAGTGAATGCAGTAGGAATATTTTATAGAATAAAAGGTATTCGTGTGCAAAAACTTAAATTAATAGATGATCTAAATAAAGAAGTTCAAGGATTACAATTATTATTTGCGAAATTATATGATTTTCTTCCAGAACATGGAACTTTAGAATTAAAAAAAATAAAAAATGTTACAACAAAGAAGAAAAAAACCAAAACAACAAAAATACCTACCTCTGATAAACAAATAGATAAACTTGAACAATCATTATCCATGATTGAACAAAAACTTAAGAAACTTTAATTAAATTATTCTTCTATACAACAACTGCAATCAACATACTCTCCAGTGTATACTCCAGTACAAGAAATGCCTTGACCACAAGAACACTGCATTGGAAGAACAAATTTAGTTTCAACAGGCATAACAGCTTGACCATAAAGGTTATTAGCTCCTGCTTGAGCAAACAAGTTGGTTGCAGGTTTAATACTCTGTTTAGATGGAGCAAAACTTGTGAAAACTACTATAAGACCAATAATCGCTACAATAGAAACTACCGCTAGGAATAAATAACTATGATCTTTAGCTTTTTTCTTTGCCATAACACTAAATATAGAAAGGACATTTATAAAAGTTTTTAGAAAATATGTAACTCCAATATATCTTCATCCTTCATAACATGTTTAAGCATAAGCTTTTGTCCACCGAACTTTGCAGAAGGACCCCAAACTCTAGCAAACTTAAACCTCTTTGCAAAATCTTTATGTAGCTTATTACAAATATCTCTTATTTTGCAACCACGAAACATAATTAAAGGAACTTTCATATCTGGATCTTTACCAGGCTCTTTAAGATATATTCTAATTAAATCTAATTTTCTAAAAATCAATTCTTTTAACTCAATAATGTGATTATTCTTTTGCGCACTAATACACAAATCTGGCTGAAACTTTTCTTTTAAATTATCCAGTTTTTCTTCTGAAACAGTATCAATCTTATTAAAAACAGTAACAGCAGGGATATAAAGTTTATTTGCTTCAATAATATCAATTAATTGATCATCATTAATGTTCTCTCTTATAACAACATCAGCATTATTAATTCTAAAAGTTTTAAGCATATCAGTTATAGTTTTATTATCTAGATGTTTTAATTTAACTGTTTTACCAATTTTAATCCCGCCCTTTGGTGTTTTTTTTATTTTAACATCTGGTTTTAATTGATTGATACGAACATGAGCATTATATATCTCTTTCTCAATAACTTTAAGGTATTGTGGAGAATTAACATCTAATAAAACAATTATAAGATCTGCACTCTGTAATGTTGCTAAAACCTCTTTACCTCGGCCCTTACCAGATGCTGCACCCTTGACAATTCCAGGCATATCACAAATTTGTATTTCAGCATGCTTATATCTCATTACTCCTGGAACAACATCAAGAGTAGTGAACTCATATGCTGCAATCGCAGATTTTGCACCAGTTAAACTATTAAGCAAAGTAGATTTACCCACACTTGGAAATCCAAGAAGTATTACAGTTCCATCACCAGTCTTACGAACTTGATAACCATGTCCCTTACCACCTTTAGATGACCTTGCCTCTCTAGATTCTTTAAGCTTAGCAATCTGAGCCTTGTAAAGGCCAATAGCATGCTGAGTTTTTTTATTATACTTAGTTTTAGCTATTCTATCTTCAAGTTCTTTGATTTTATCATCATATTTTGCCATTACCCTATAGATTAACTATTTTATTTATAAAAGTTAAGCTTAGAAAGAATAAAAAAATAAAAATAATTATTAAAGTTGGATATTATCAAGTTTTAAATTAAAAAGTTGCTCATGCTTATGCTTATTAACTGAACTATCACCATTTAATATTTTG